>CAYVIS010000315.1:0-1752 GCA_964451565.1 uncultured Neisseria sp. | reverse complement strand
TCGACTTTTTTGTTTTCGATATAGCCGCCGACATACACACCGTAGTTGAACCATTTGCCGGGTGCCAAATCATGCTGGCGGTAGAGGCTGTTGCCCCAGGTCCATTCTTCTTCATCGCCGTCGTTTTCATATTGCGCATGCAGATGGTTGGCAATAAACGGCTTGCCCGCAGGCGCTTTGCGGAATTCGAGATTGGTGCGGGCGTAATGTTCGCTCTTGATGCCGTAGCGGTAAATCTGTTCGGCAAAAATGCTGTTGTCGTTTTCCAACTCCCAACGCTTGCCCGCTTTTGCGCGCGCGTAGATATCGCTGCCGGAGCGGATACCGATGTCGAAATCAGTGTCCAGCCCGGTGCGGCGGGAAATATCCGACCAGCGCAAGGCTAATGAAGAGTTGCTGTCGCGTACGCGCTCGCGGTCGTAAGTGCGGTCGGGATTATTGGATTGGCGGCCTTCTGCGCCGAGGTGGCTGGTATCGCCCAATTCATTATCAAGTGAATCGTCACCAAACACCACGCTGAGCTTGTTTTCCAACACCGGCAGTTTCAGACGGCCTCGAATACGCGGCTTGACGGAAAACTCGTCGTGTTTGTTCCACTCGGTATCCAGCATCACCCGCAAAGCGGCGCTGGCGGGCTTATTGGGGTCGGGTGTGCCAAACCAGCCGTCCATACGCTGGGCGAAACGGTCGACACCCCGTTTGGCCGCGCCATGTTGCTGATCCACCCAATTGCCCTCAGCCGCACCGGTTTCCGCAACCGCTGCCGTTTCCGCATTCTCCGCCACCGGCACCCATTCACCCTCGGCCAGCGCCAAAGGGGCGCTCCCTATCAGCAGGCATAAAGCAAGACTTTTGTTCAACGGCGTTTTCGTCCACATTGCGTTTCTCCTTCGCTTATTGTTGTCACAACTGCAGTATAACGGCGATTGTTTAACATGAAAACCATTTATCGCCGATATTGATACCCAATAAACACAAAGCCTTACTTAAATCAAAAACGCCGTCTGAACACTTTTCAGACGGCGTTTGTTTTTATTTGGCTTAATCTTCGTAATTCTCAATGCTCGGGCAAGAGCACACCAAATTGCGGTCGCCATACACATCGTCTACGCGGTTCACGCTCGGCCAGAATTTGTTGTCGCGCACATAAGGCAGCGGGAACACAGCTTCTTCGCGGCTGTAAACATGATTCCATTCGCCGGTGACGTTAAACGCGGTGTGCGGGGCGTTAACCAGCGGATTGTCGTCGGCCGGCCATTCGCCGTGTTGCACTTTCAGCGCTTCGACCTTGATTTGCTTCATGGCGGCGATGAAACGGTCGAGCTCGGCGCGGCTTTCGCTTTCGGTCGGCTCAATCATCAGCGTGCCGGCCACGGGGAACGACATGGTCGGGGCATGGAAGCCGTAGTCCATCAGGCGTTTGGCGATGTCCACTTCGGTGATGCCGCTTTCGGCTTTCAAGGGGCGCAGGTCGATGATGCACTCGTGCGCCACGCGGCCGTTTTTGCCGGTGTAGAGCACGGGGTAATCTGCGCTCAGCGCTTGGGCGACGTAGTTGGCGTTCAACAACGCCGCTTCGGTGGCTTGGCGCAGGCCGTGTTTGCCCATCATGGTGATGTACATCCAGGTAATCGGCAGGATGCTGGCGCTGCCGTAGGGCGCGGCGGATACGGCGCTCATGCCTTCAACCGCACCTTCAACGGGGGCAACGGCGTGGCTGGGTGCAAACGGGGCGAGATGGGCTTTCAAACC
>CAYVIS010000314.1:0-1776 GCA_964451565.1 uncultured Neisseria sp. | reverse complement strand
CCGTCGAGGGTTGATAGCCCTCCGTGAGTTCGAATCTCACCGCTTCCGCCAAATTTGAAAACCTGCTGATTATCCGGCAGGTTTTCTTTATATCTGTTCGCAAAAAGCCGTTAAAGGCCGTCTGAAACCCAATCCCTTTTCAGACGGCCTTTAACGGCTTTTATCCGCACAACATACACCGAAGCCGAAACCATTCTTTCAGACGGCCTTGATATTGCCCCCAAACAAGATTTATTATCACGTATACCGCCCCGCCCCGAATCAGCAAAACACACACCAAGGAGAACCGCTATGAACTTAAACCAAACCTTCCTGCATCTGGCCGACCACGACAATGTGCAGCTCGACCCGAGCTGGGCGCAAGGCCGGGCGGCGTTTGGCGGCTTGACGGCCGCGCTGATGTTGGTGAAGCTGCAACACGCCATCGGCGCCGACCGGCCGTTGCGTTCGTTCAGCGTCGGCTTTATCGCGCCCATCGACACCGAAGGCGAAATCAGCGTAACAGCCGAAATCTTGCGCACGGGCAAATCGGTGGTGCAAGGCGAGGCGCGGGTTTGGCAAAACGGCCAAGTGGCGGCTACCATGGCGGCCAGCTTCGGCGATGCGCGTGATTCATCGGTTTACGTGCCCTACGGCATCCGCCGCCCGCGCTGGCCTGCGCCCGAATCGGTCGCCCCCATACCGGCAAGCGCTGCGGGCATGCCTGCTTTTCTGCAACATATCGACTTGCGCTGGGCTTACGGCCCAATGCCGTTCAGCGGCGCCGATAATGCCGATTTCGGCGGCTATATGCGCCTGAAAGAGCAGGCGGGCGAATTCACTCTCGCCCATCTGGTTGCCCTGGTCGACGCTTGGCCGCCTGCCGTCACCACGCTGCCGACGCAACCCGTCCCGGCGAGCAGCCTCACGTGGACGCTGGAGTTGCTGCAACAGCCGCAAAACGCCGCAATGGAAGATTTCTGGCAATATCAGGTGCACACCGATTTCTGCCACGAAGGCTACGGCCACACCGATGCGCGCGTGTGGGACAAACACGGCAATCCGATTCTCATCAGCCGCCAAACCGTAACCGTATTTGCCTGAAGGCCGTCTGAAAGCCCGACCCTTTCAGACGGCCTCAATAAGCATGTGTGCTAGAATAGCCGTTTTCCGACTCCTTTTATACAATATGCCCTACTCATACCGCCGCGCCAAAGCTGCCGACTTGCCCGCCATTACCGCCATCTACAACAGCACCATCCCCTCCCGCTGCGTCACCGGCGAGCGCGAGCCGGTCAGCGTGGCAAGCCGCCGCGGTTGGTTTGAAAATCATCAACGTCCGCACCGCCCGATTATCGTGGTGGAAGACGACAGCGGCAGCATCGCCGCTTGGGCAAGCTTCAACGATTTTTACGCACCCGACGATTACGACATCTTCGCCGAAATCAGCATTTATGTGCACGAAAATCACCGCAGCAACGGCTTAGGCGGCGAATTGCTCGCGCACATGGAATCCGTTGCCCCCGATTTGGGCATCCGTAGTATCATGGCAATGATTTTTGCCCACAACCCGCCCAGCATCGCCCTGTTTGAGCGCTCCGGCTACTCCCTATGGGGGCGCCTACCGCAAGTGGCCGATATGGACGGCTTTATCGCCGATATCGTGATTTACGGCAAAACGCTGCAACCTGACACCCAAACATCATGACTTCATCTCAAGCCGACAACCAATTGCGCAAAAACGCCGCCGTGGCGGTGTTCGCCATTTCCGTATTGCTCAACAGCCTCGCCGCCGCC
>CAYVIS010000313.1:0-1788 GCA_964451565.1 uncultured Neisseria sp. | reverse complement strand
TTATACGGCGGATCAATATAAATACATTTCACCTGCTCCCGATAGCGGGCTTGCAGTAAATTCAGGGCTTGGAAATTGTCGGCATGAATCAGCGTGCCGTTGAGATGGGCATCGAGGCCGTCTGAAAAGTGTTGCGAAAGTTCGGACAAGACGCGTGCTTGGAAGGCGGCGGGAAAGAGGGAGGTATCTACGCTTAACGCCGCATAAGGGCTTGATGCATCAGCTAAATTTAAATCGCGCGGGGGGGGAGGTCTTTGACTGCAAACAGGTTTTTCCATTGCTCGCGTTGCTGCGGATTGGCCAATACTTCGTCCAGCAGTTCAGACGGCATGGGTTGGAAATGGTTGAGCGTAATCAGGTAATGCACGCCGGCCACCAGTTTTTTCTTTTCCCACAGTTTTTTCTGGAAGTTTTCCAGTTGGGCAAGAAAAGCGATGATGTCGCTGGCGATGGTGCGCAAGGTTTGGATTTGTTTCAGACTGCCTGACAATGCCGCTTCGCTGCTGATATTGTCCAGCTTGATAACGTCGTTTTTAATGTAAAAATCCAGCTCGCGGCGCAGGAAACCGCCAAGGTCTTTGTGGATAAAATAATCGGCTGTATTTTTTTGCGTGTAATCCGACAAATGCTTTTCCAGCACGCTACGGCTTGGATTTTTCTCGGTGGGGGATGCTGCTTTGAGTTCGGCAAAAGCGTGTTGTACGCAATCGTGGGCAAGGATTTCCGCCGCCGCAGCCGCCGCCAAATCGGCCTGTTTGGCTTTTTTATCGACTAATTGGTAGGCAAAGCAGATGGTTAGTTCGCTGCCGTCTGCATTTTGGCTGATCGGCACGATTTCTTCGCGCAGGATTTCGCCTTCTTCATCGTATTCAGGCGCGCGGTATTCCGCTAAGACAAAGGCGCGTTTGCTGTCGTTGTCTTTGCGGTTGTCTTTGGCGGTGTCGGCGTTGACGAGTTTGAAAAACACGCGGCGGCCGTCTGAAAGGTTAAAGCGGTAGTTGCTGAAGTTTTCGCCTGATTTGGTGTAATACTGGTCTTTGTTTGCCCAGTGCAGCAACACTTCTTCGCCGCTGTACGGCACGGCGTAGGTATCGCCTTTGTAACGCCGCTGGCTGATAAAGTCGCCTGCTTCATAGTAGCGCGAGAAGAAGGTGAGCAGGTGGTTGTAAATATCACGCTCTTCGCCGGCATTACTTTGAGTGGCGGCAGCGATTTTATTTTTGAGTTCCTGATATTTGCTGCTTTGCTCAAGCGGCACGCCCGCATCGGACAGGGTGTTTGTTAACGCATCCAGTTCTTGCTGCCAAGTAGCGGTTTGGCTGTTGTGGCCGTCTGAAAAAGCGGTCTTTACGGTTTGCGGCAGCTTTTGCAGCAGGTAATGTTCGATTTCCTGCGCTTTGCTGTTGAGAATTTTATAAATGCCGAAATCCAAATCAGGACGGTCGATTTGAAAGATTTCGCGCAGCTTGGTTTGCAGTTCGGTAAGCGGATTCATGTTTTCCCTTTGAAAACAATATTAAGATCAGCGAAAGATTGTAATGGAATTGCGCTTCACTGTGAATCAGAGGCCGTCTGAAAATATTGTGGCAGTTTTCAGACGGCCTTTTTGATGAAAACGCTAAGTCTTTATTGATATTTTTTTGAAAAGCGGTTTATAATGGCGGACTTGGTACATCTGTGCCAAGTTTTTTATCTTTGTCCGAAAACAAGCCAATCGTAGCTTGTCCCTTTACTAAAAGGAAAATAATCATGACTTTAGGTCTGGTTGGACGCAAAGTAGGTATGACC
>CAYVIS010000312.1:0-1791 GCA_964451565.1 uncultured Neisseria sp. | reverse complement strand
ATTCTGCCGCTGATTATTACCGGCAAACTGGAGCAGTTTGACGTGACCGGCGCGTCGGCGGTGGCGCTGTTTATGCTGATGATTTCGTTTTTGATTTTGTTTGCGCTAAATGTCGGCCAATGGGCGTTGAGCAAACGGGCGGGGGCGAAGGTTTAGGCCGTCTGAAAATTGCACGGCCAAACAACGGATACAGCGGCACAAACAATAAACCGTCATTGCCGGGCTCCGACCCGGCAATCCAGTTCAAGGCCATCTGAAAATATTGGATATTTCTGCAACCCGACGGTCTGGATTGTCGGGTCGGAGCCCGACAATGACGATTGTAAAATACCTGCTTGCGGCCTTGTCAAAAAAGGCCGTCTGAACCCCAAACCACGATAAAACCGCTTATGAAAACCAATGCTTCCAACCCCAACCTCACCGAGCCGCGCTGGCTGCGCGTTGCCCTGATTGCCGTGGCGCTGGCGTTTTTGCTGCTGATGCTGGTGGTGCCGCTGGCGGCGGTGTTTTATGAAGCGCTCAAAGGCGGTTGGGATTTGTATGTTCAATCGTTTACCGACCCCGAAGCCTGGTCTGCCATCCGCCTCACGCTGATTACGGCAGCGATTGTGGTGCCGGTGAACGCAGTGCTCGGCGTGGCGATGGCGTGGTTGCTCACTCGCTTTGATTTTCGCGGCAAGCAGCTGCTCACCACCCTGCTCGATTTGCCGTTTTCGGTGTCGCCGGTGGTGGCGGGTTTGATGTTTGTGTTGCTGTTTGGCGCGCACACCGCATTCGGCGGCTGGCTGGAGGCGCAAGGCATTCAGATTATTTTCGCTGTGCCGGGCATTGTGTTGGCAACCTTGTTTGTTACCTTTCCGTTTGTGGCGCGCGAGCTGATTCCGCTGATGCAGTCGCAGGGCGACAGCGAAGAGCAGGCAGCGCTGATTTTGGGCGCGTCGGGCTGGCAGATGTTTTGGCGCATCACGCTGCCCAACATCAAATGGGCGCTGCTCTACGGTATCATCCTCACCAATGCCCGCGCGATGGGCGAATTCGGCGCGGTGAGCGTGGTCAGCGGCCACATCCGCGGCGAAACCAACACCATTCCGCTGCTGGTGGAAATCTTCTACAACGAATACAACTTCACCGGCGCCTTTGCCTTATCCAGCCTGCTCGCGCTGCTGGCGCTGGCCACCTTGGCGGTGCAAAACCTGATTAACCGCCTGCAAGAGAAAAAACTCGCCGCCGCCGAAAGGAGCGCAATATGAGCATCACCATCCAACACCTCAACAAACATTTCGGCAGCTTTCAGGCGCTCGACAACATCAATTTAAACGTGCCCACCGGCAAGCTCACATCGCTGCTGGGGCCGTCGGGCTGCGGCAAAACCACGCTGCTGCGCATCATCGCCGGGCTGGAAAACGCCGACAACGGCAAGATTCTGTTTGACGGCCAAGACGTCACCGACAAACACGTGCGCGAGCGCAAAGTGGGCTTTGTGTTTCAACACTACGCCTTGTTCCGCCACATGAACGTGTTCGACAACATCGCTTTCGGCCTATCCGTGTTGCCCAAAGCCGAGCGCCCAAACAAGGCCGACATCCGCGCGCGCGTGGAAGAATTGCTTAAATTGGTGCAATTGTCGCACTTGGCCAAAGCCTATCCGCACCAACTTTCCGGCGGCCAACGCCAACGCATCGCGCTGGCTCGCGCTTTGGCGGTGAAGCCGAAGCTGCTGCTGCTCGACGAGCCGTTTGGCGCGCTTGATGCCAAAGTGCGCAAAGAGCTGCGCACCTGGCTGCGCGACAT
>CAYVIS010000311.1:0-1794 GCA_964451565.1 uncultured Neisseria sp. | reverse complement strand
ACAAACGCACCATGCCCGGCAAACTGGAAATCAAAAAATTTGATCCGGTAGCCCGCAAACACGTTATCTACAAAGAAACCAAATTGAAATAATCCGGTTTCCGCAAGATACACAAAAGCCTCTGTAGCGATACAGCGGCTTTTTTATTTGAGGCCGTCTGAAAGCTTGAGACCTTTGCAAAATTACTATGTGAATCATCGTCAACACTCAATTCCGTCATTCCGGCGCAGGCCGGAATCCAGCTACCGAAATTCAGCTTTTTGATTTTAAAGCAGCTTCAAGCGGAAAATGGATTCCGGCCTGCGCCGGAATGACGGGTTTATTGGCTATTTTCAAGGAAGAATGTATTTTACAAAGGTCTCAGCTTGACTGCTTTTCAGACGGCCTCAAACAATGGCGGTAACGATATAGCCATGATTCGTTGTTTCAAGCACGACAGCTTGTTTGTGCAATGGTATCAATATAAGACCGAGATTTTGCAAAAAAGATATTTGTCGCTCATGCGCAGGCAGAAGCTTAGGGTTAAAGCAAAGCTTTGCTTGTCCGATTCATTATCGAAAAATCAATATTTTTCATGGCATTAAACAGCTATAGATTTTCCTTTGATTGCTGCTATTTGGCTGACAACTGAAGCTACGCTTCAGCCTAGGCTCCTGCCTGCGCAAGAGCGGCAAAAGTGGGTATTTTGAAAAGTATCAGGCCGTCTGAAAATGTTTTCAGACGGCCTTGGTGTGTCCAGCAGGTGGTATTAACCGCCGGTCAGCTGCTTGGTAATCAGTTTCTTCAGCGGCGGCAGGTTGTTGCTCACGCGCAAGACCATGCCGCGCAGCAGCTTGGCGGGCGGGGTTTCGTCGGTGAAGAGTTTGAGCAGCATATTGGTGCCGTGGTAGAGCGGCTTGGCGTGCAGCATATGTTTGGTGTCGTATTGCGACAACAAGCTTTGTGCGCCGATGTCTTTGCCGTTGCGTTCGGCTTCGAGCACCAGTTTGGCCAGAATATCGGCGCTGGCGAGGCCGAGGTTGAAGCCGTGGGCGGTGACCGGATGCATGCCGACGGCGGCATCGCCGACCAGAGCACAGCGGGTGCCGTAGAAGCGTTGGGCAATCATGCCCACCAGCGGATAAGTGTGGATGCTGCTGACCAGCTCCATTTCGCCGAGACGGCCTTCAAGCTGCTGCTGCACGCTCGCGGCCAGCGCTTCGGGGCTCATGGCCTGCAATTCGGCGGCTTTATCGCTGTCGACGGTGATGACGGTGTTAGTAAGGTGTTCTTCCAGCGGCAAGAGCGCGATGGTGCGGCCGTAGTGGAAGCACTCGTAAGCGGTGTGGCGGTTGGAGAGGGTGTGTTTCATGCGGCAGACAAACATGGTGCGGCTGTAGTCGTGCATGTCGCAGGCGATGCCGAGCTGGCGGCGGGTTTGTGAGAAGCGGCTGTCGGCAGCAATCAGGAGGCGGGCGCTGAGGGTGTCGCCGTTGTCGAGGGTGACGCTGGCTTGTTGCGGCGTGGTTTGGGCGCTGGCGACGCCGGTATCGCATAGCAGGGTGACGTTATCCAGCTCGGCCACGGTTTCGTAGGCGGCTTTGCGGATATTGTGGTTGGACACCAAAAAGCCGAGGCAGTCGGCGGGTGCGCCCAGCGCCTGGGTGGGCTGCGGGAAGTGCAGCTGGTAGGCGGATTGGCCGTTGAGCACTTTGGCGTCGCGCAGCGGGTAGATTTCGTCGGCGGGAATGCGCTGCCACATGCCCAGCCGCTGCATGGTTTCGCGCGATACGTGGGTGAGGGCGATTTCGCGGC
>CAYVIS010000310.1:0-1858 GCA_964451565.1 uncultured Neisseria sp. | reverse complement strand
CCTTACAGGATACGGCTTCCAGCCATTTCTAGCCTGAAATTTGTCCCTTATCCCCTAATTCGCTATATTTTGCAAAAGTTTCAAACCACAAAAAAGCCGTCTGAACGCAACGTTCAGGCGGCTTTTGCTTTTCAGACGGCCTCAAATCAATCAGCCAAATCCACTTCGATATTGTCAATCAAACGGGTGCTGCCCAAGCGTGCGGCGGCGAGGATGACCACATGCTTGTCGCCTGCGTGCGCCACTTCGAGACTGCCTGCGTGGCGCACTTCGATGTAGTCCACCACCCAGCCGGAAGCTTCGAGATTGGCACGGGCGGTATTTTCCAGCTCTGCATAAGCCAGATTGCCGGCCTGAATCGCGTCGGCCATGGTGCGCAACTCGCGGTAGAGGTGCGGCGATTCGGCACGTTCGGCTTCGCTCAAATATTGGTTGCGGCTCGACAAAGCGAGGCCATCTGCCGCGCGGCCGGTATCAACGGGCACGATTTCGACATTGAAATCCAAATCTTCGCTAAAGCCTTTGATAATCGCCAATTGCTGGTAATCTTTTTTGCCGAAACAGGCGACATCGGGAGCAACGATGTTGAATAATTTGCCCACCACGGTGGCCACGCCACGGAAATGGCCGGGGCGGAATTTGCCGCACAATTCATCGGCCAGATGCGGCGGCTCGATGTTGTAGCGTTGCTCCACGCGCGGGTAAAGCTGGCGCTCGTCGGGCGCAAACACCACCGCTACGCCCTCGCCTTTGAGTTTGTCGGCGTCTTGTTGCAGCGTGCGCGGGTATTTGTCGAAATCTTCGCCTTGGCCGAATTGCAGGCGGTTGACGAAAATGCTCACGACAACATTATCGGCACGCTGTTTGGCTTCGCGCACCAGCGCCAGATGGCCTTCGTGCAGGTTGCCCATGGTCGGCACAAACGCGACGCGGCCTGCGGTTTTGCGCCATTCGCGCAATTCTTGAATACTGTGAATGATTTGCATGGAAACATCCGTAAAATGAAATCAATAAAAGGTTTTCAGACGGCCTTTCGTATACAAAGGCCGTCTGAAAACGTTAACGCGGCAGATTATACGCCTTATGCGCCGAATGTGTGTTCCGCAGCCGGAAAGCTTTGGTCTTTTACTGCATCCACATACGCTTTTACCGCCGCCTGAACGCTGGTTTGGCCGTCCATAAAGTTGCGCACGAATTTGGCGGTTTTTCCGGGGAACACGCCGAGCATATCGTGCATCACCAGCACTTGGCCGTCGCAATCCACGCCCGCGCCGATGCCGATGGTGGGACAGCGCACGGTTTCAGTAACGCGTTTGCCCAATTCGGCGGGCACGCATTCCATCAATATGAGGGCGGCACCGGCTTCATCATGCGCCATGGCATCGTTCATCAAGGCTTCGGCTTTATCGCCCTTGCCCTGCACTTTATAGCCGCCGAATGCGTGCACCGATTGCGGCGTGAGGCCGATGTGGGCGCACACGGGAATGCCGCGCAATTGCAGAAATTCGGTCGTCTCCGCCATCCATACGCCGCCTTCGAGCTTCACCATGTGCGCACCAGCAGCCATCAGTTCGGCAGCAGCGGCAAACGCCTGCTCTTTGCTTTGCTGATACGCGCCAAACGGCAAATCGCTCACAATCATGGCGTTTTGCGTGCCGCGCGCCACGGCGGCGGTGTGGTAACACATATCCTGCAACGACACGGGCAAAGTGGATTTCTGCCCCTGCACAGTCATGCCGAGCGAATCGCCCACCAGCAACACATCCACGCCTGCGGCTTCCATCAGCGTGGCGAAACTCGCTTCATAAGCGGTGAGCATGGCGATTTTTTCGCCTTCGGCTTTCATTTTTTGCAAGGT
>CAYVIS010000309.1:0-1869 GCA_964451565.1 uncultured Neisseria sp. | reverse complement strand
AACAGGTTTCAGGGCGGGATGAGTCGGTCTGCCGTATGTTCAGGGATATGTTATGGTGCAGCCAAGATAATGATGCATGTTCGTAATCGGGTACGGATACATAATGTTTCAGACGGCTCAAGAGCGGGTGGCAATAGCGTGCGGGCGTGTTGCCGCGATAAGCTGTTCAGTAATCATGCAACCGTCCGTTATGGCAACGCACCTTGTATCTTCGCGCGCATTCCATTAAGCTGAAGCCGTCTGAAACCGTTTACGAGGAGGAACGAAATATGGCCATCATAACCCGCACTATCAGTTATACCACCGCCGACGGCGTGGCGCTGCAAAGCTATCTGTGTCTACCCGAGCAGGCGGCCGACGAGCTTTCCGGTGTATTGGTTGCGCCCGAATGGTGGGGGCAGAGCGAACACGCCAAGCGTTCGGCCGAGCGGCTGGCCGAGGCCGGTTATGCGGCGCTGGTGATGGATTTATATGGCGATGCGCGCCTCACCGACGATGCGGCGCAGGCCAACGAATGGATGACGGCGGTGTTGGCCGATGCGGAAATTCTGGCCGAACGCACCGATTTGGCTTTTAAAGCGCTGGCCTTAGAGCCGCAGGTCAACGCATTGTCTATCGGTGCCATCGGCTTCTGTTTCGGCGGCAAAGTGGTGTTGGACATGGCGCGCCGCGGTGCCGATTTGAAAGCGGTGGCGAGTTTCCACGGCAACCTCAGCCCCAACGCGCCCGCCCGCGAAGGCTTTATCAAAGGCGAATTGCTGGTGGAACACGCCGGACAGGATACGATGGTGAGCATGGAAGCGGTGGAAGCGTTTAAGCAGGAAATGGACGCAGCCAAAGTGCGCTATCACGTCGACATCTTCCCTAATGCCAAACACGGCTTCACCAACCCGCAGGCCACCCGCAACGGTGAGAAAAACGGCGTGGATTTGGCTTACGACGAGCAGGCCGCAGCGACTGCGTGGCAGAATATGCTGAACTTGTTGGAGCGGGTATTGTAACCGTCAAACTTTGCCATCAGGCCGTCTGAAAGCTTTTCAGACGGCCTTTGCCTTGCCGGCTGAAAGATGCCGAAAGTGCCGATTTATGCTATATAGTGAATGAAATTTGAACCCATACAGCGTTGGCCCGCCTTGCCGTACCAAGTGTACTGTCTGCGGCTCTCCGCCTTGTCTTGATTCAAATTTAATTCACTATAATATCCGCATCTTCACCAAAATCAGGAACAGGCGTTGCCATGAGCCACACCGACCTTATCCGGGCGCTGCCCAAAGCCGAGCTGCACGTGCACATCGAAGGCACATTCGAGCCGGAGCTGATGTTTGCCATTGCCCGCCGCAACGGCGTGGCGATTCCCTATCAGAGCGTGGAAGAAGTGCGCGCGGCGTATGATTTCCACAATCTGCAATCGTTTCTCGATATTTACTACGCCGGTGCGCAGGTGTTGCTGCACGAGCAGGATTTCTACGAGCTGACGCTGGCCTATCTGGCGCGCTGTCATGCCGACAATGTGGTGCACACCGAAATCTTTTTCGATCCGCAAACCCACACCGACCGCGGCGTGGCGTTTGCCACCGTGCTCGGCGGCATCCGCCGCGCCTGTGCCGAAGCCGAACAGAAATGGGGCATCAGCAGCCTGCTGATTATGTGTTTCCTGCGCCATTTGTCGGAAGAAGCCGCGTTTGCCACATTAGAGCAAGCCTTGCCGCACTGCCAACACATCATCGGCGTGGGGCTGGATTCGAGCGAAGTCGGCCATCCGCCGTCGAAATTCGCGCGCGTTTTTGCCGCCGCCCGCGAAGCCGGTTTCCTCACCGTGGCGCACGCGGGCGAAGAAGGGCCGCCGCAATATGTGTGGGAAGCGCTGGA
>CAYVIS010000308.1:0-1875 GCA_964451565.1 uncultured Neisseria sp. | reverse complement strand
TCATTTCCATCATCATTTGGTTGGAGTTGGCGGTGCCGTAGAAGGTGCAGGTGCCGGGGCTGTGGTAAGAGCCCATTTCGCTTTCGAGCAGGGCATCGCGGCCGACTTTGCCTTCGGCAAACAGTTGGCGGGTTTTGGCTTTGGCATCGTTGGCGATGCCGCTGGTCATCGGGCCGGCGGGTACGAACACGGCAGGCAGGTGGCCGAAGCTCAATGCGCCGATTAAGAGGCCGGGCACGATTTTGTCGCACACGCCCAGATAAAAGGCCGCGTCAAACATTTGGTGCGACAGGGCAACGGCGGTGCTCATGGCAATTACGTCGCGCGAAAACAGCGACAATTCCATGCCTTCGTAGCCTTGGGTGATGCCGTCGCACATGGCGGGCGTGCCGCCTGCAAATTGCACGGTGGCGCCGTGTTTGAAGGCTTCTTCTTTCAACCAAGCGGGAAATTCTTGCAGCGGCTGGTGGGCGGAAACCATGTCGTTATAGGCCGACACAATGCCGAAATTGGGGGTTTTGTCTTGTTTCAGTTCGATTTTGATGGCGCTGGGCGCGGCGGCGAAGGCGTGGGCGAGGTTGGTGCAGCCCAATTGGCTGCGCTCCAAGCGGCCTTGCTGGCGGGCGGCGCGGATGCGCTGCAGATAGGCGCTGCGGGTGGCGCGGCTGCGCTCGATGATGCGCTGGGTGACGGCGGCGAGGGTGGGGTGAAGCGGGGTAGCGGTGCTCATTGTGTCGTTCTGCCTTTCTGGCTTGTCTGTAAATGGAAGCACGGTGTGGGTTCAGAAGCTATAGAGGCCGTCTGAAAAAGGCTTCCTTTTGCCGGATTATAATCTAAATTTGTAGTTTAGTTACAGCTAAACTCTTGAACTAGGTCAAGGTTTGTTTTGTAATTTTGTAACATCATAGCATCGAAAAATGACTGAGTGTTTACCTGCGTCAAATATTTTACGGAAAACAACATAGACAAAAACTGTAGTGGCGTGTAGGATTGCTACTAATCCGGCAGGGGCGCATGCGTTGTTGCTGATTATACGGGCTTATGGGTTAAGTATCTGTAACTTATATTAAAATAAAACTTGGTATTTGGCCGGTTGCAAGATTTTTACATCGTATTACAACCTTCTTGATGAAAGACAATACAAATGAATACGCAAACAAATTTTGATTTGGTGTTGTTTGGCGCCACCGGCGACCTTGCCATGCGCAAGCTGCTGCCGTGCCTTTATCAGGCGCACGCTGCCGGCCTGCTGCATCCGCAAGGCCGTATTTTGGGTGTGAGCCGCAGTCGGCTTTCTACGCCGGAATTCCTACAAAAAGTGGAAAGCGATTCTAAAATCCACGTCAAAACCCATTTCAGCGATGAATTGTGGCAATCTTTCATCCAGCGCATCGAATACATCACCGTCGATGCCACCCAGCCCGAAACTTTCGCCGCACTGGGCGAAGCGGTGAACGCGCGCCCCGACACCGACAATGTGGTGGTGTATCTTTCTACTGCGCCGAAATTCTTCACGCCGATTTGCGAAAATCTGGCCGCCATCGGCCTCAACAGCAGCAAAGTGCGCGTGGTGTTGGAAAAACCGCTCGGCACCGATTTGGCCTCTTCGCAGGAAATCAACGCCGCCGTGGGCGCATTCTATCAAGAAGAACAAATCTACCGCATCGACCATTATCTGGGCAAAGAAGCGCTGCAAAACCTGCTGGCGCTACGCTTCGCCAACGTGATGTTCGAGCCGCTGTGGAACAATAAATACGTAAAAAGCGTGCAGCTGACCATCGCCGAGCAATTGGGCGTGGAAGAGCGCGGTGAGTTTTACGACATCACCGGCGCGCTGCGCGATATGGTGCAAAACCACCTGATGCAGATGCTGTG
>CAYVIS010000307.1:0-1914 GCA_964451565.1 uncultured Neisseria sp. | reverse complement strand
CAAAGCCGCCGCGAGCGCCGCCGCCGTGCCAAAAGCAGCCACCAGCCGTTTTGGCAGGCCGACAAGCCTTATCTGCACGAGCACAACATCAATGATGCGCGTTTCCGCTGGCTCGGCTATGTGATGGCGCTGCTGGCCGGTGCGATTAATGCGGGCGGCTTTTTTGCGGTGGCGCGTTACACGTCGCACGTGAGCGGCGAGCTGTCGCATGCGGCGGATATGGTGTATTTGGGCGAGTGGGGCATGGTGGCGGCGGCGATGTTCGGCGTGTTGTGTTTCGTGCTCGGCGCGGCGCATTCTAGTTGGATGATTTTGTGGACCAAACGCCAGCGTTTCCGCGGCAGCTATGGTTTGTCGATGTGGATGGAGGCGGTGTATCTGCTGCTGTTTGGCGTGCTCGGTATGGCGACGTTGAGCTTCGGGAAAACGGTGGTGCCGCCGGTGGCGATTTTCCTGCTCTGCTTCATCATGGGCATGCACAATACGGTGATGACGATTATTTCGGGCGGCGCCATCCGCTCCACCCACATGACCGGCACGGCCACCGATTTGGGCATCGAGCTTTCCAAACTGCTGTATTACCAGCGCAGCGACAATCCGCGCCTGCCGAATGTGTATGTCAACCAGCCGAAAATCAGGCTGTTTGTCGGTTTGATGGTGGCGTTTGTGCTCGGCGGCCTCATCGGCGCCTGGGGCTATCACACCGTCGGCCACCATTTTGCGCTGCCGGTGGCATTGGTGCTGTTTATCCTCGGTTTCGGTTCGGTCGGCTATGACGTGAGAATCCGCATCAAGCTGATGCTGATCCGCCGTTTGCGCGAGCGCGGGCTGATTTGAATTTGGTTACAAATTTTTGGTTTTCCGGTGTGGGCGGCATTGACTTTTGCGCGAAAGGTAATGACTTGGTTTACTGTGTAATATCAAGTTAAAGAAACTTCTAATTGCCGACAATGTCGGATATAGTTGTTAACAAGGTGCGCAAAATAATGCCGCCGTTTATATTGCGGTTGCGCGTTGGCAGTTTGCCCGATGCGCGCCGGTCAACCTGACTGAAAGGATATTCCATGAAATTGATGAAACCGTTAACCGTTGCTGCTGTGGCCGCTTCTATGGCGCTGACCGGCTGTGTGACCAATGCCGCAGGCGAACAGCAGTTGAGCAAAACCGCTGCCTACGGCTTGGGCGGCGCAGCTGTGTGCGGCATCGTGGGCGCGTTGACCCACGGCGGCAAAGGCGCGCGCAACTCTGCGCTGGCCTGCGGCGCTGTCGGCGCGGGCGTGGGCGGCTACATGGATTACCAAGAGAAAAAACTGCGTGAAAGCCTGGCCAACACCGGCGTAGACGTGACCCGTCAAGGCGACCAAATCAAGCTGACCATGCCGGAGAGCGTGACCTTTGCCACCAACAGCGCCACCTTGAACACTTCTGCTCAAGACGCGCTGACCCGCGCCGCGCAAACTTTGGTGCAATATCCCGACACCACCCTGACCGTGGCCGGCCACACCGACAACACCGGCTCTGACGCCATCAACGAGCCGCTGTCGCAACGCCGCGCCCAAGCTGTGGCTGCCTATCTGAACCAACGCGGCGTTGCCACCTCGCGCCTGAGCACCGTCGGTTACGGTTCGCGCCAACCGATTGCCTCTAACGCCACCGCCGAAGGCCGCGCACAAAACCGCCGTGTGGAAGTGTTGATCAATCCCGATCAAGCCGCCGTGCGTGCTGCACAACAGCAATAATAAGCACTTGATTTAACGATTGAATGAAAGGCCGTCTGAAAAGATTCAGACGGCCTTTTTGGTGTTTGCGGTTTTGTGTGGTTGATTTGCGGGCCGGAGGCCGTCTGAAAAAACGATGGCAATGTTCAGACGGCCTGTATTATGATTCATTATGATTATGAACAATATTAGTGAA
>CAYVIS010000306.1:0-1915 GCA_964451565.1 uncultured Neisseria sp. | reverse complement strand
GCCAAGTGGTGGTGCGCCCGATGATGTATCTGGCCTTGTCTTACGACCACCGCATCATCGACGGCCGCGAAGCCGTGTTGACGTTGGTGTCGATTAAAGACGCGTTGGAAGACCCGGCCCGCCTGCTGTTGGATTTGTAATCTGATTTCAGACGGCCTTCTTGCTTTTTATCCAGAGGCCGTCTGAACATGAGCAGTAAACTTTTTGAAAGGAAACGTCATGAAATACGCTGTTTTGTTGTCTTTATTGGTTTTGGGTGCTTGTGCCAGCTGGCAGGGCAAAGAGTATTCAGTCAGAGCCTACAACAGCCAAGGCAAGCTTTTGAGCAAAAACTTCCAGCTCGACAGCAACTTGGCCGGCATTCCGATGGCGCGCGATTCGTTGTGCAAAGTGCACCCCAACGCCACCATCCGCGTACGCAACAATGTTACCAAACAAGAGCAGACGGAATACAGCCCGTATTCATGCCGCAACCGCCGTTAATATTTTAAAGAGGCCGTCTGAACATTACGCTGTATCTGTTCAGACGGCCTGAATACATTTTGTACAAAGGATTCGCCATGTCTCAATTCGACGTAGTCGTCATTGGTGCCGGCCCCGGCGGTTATATCGCCGCCATCCGCGCCGCCCAACTCGGTTTCAAAACAGCCTGTATCGATGCAGGTGTCAACAAAGCAGGCGATGCACCCGCACTCGGTGGCACCTGCCTGAACGTCGGCTGCATTCCGTCTAAAGCGCTGTTGCAGTCGTCCGAACATTTCCACGCTGCCCAACATGATTTTGCCGAACACGGCATCAGCGTGGGCGAAGTGAAATTCGATGCCGCCAAAATGGTGGAACGCAAAGATGGCATCGTGACCAAGCTCACCGGCGGCATCAAATTCCTGTTTCAGAAAAACAAAGTCGAAAGCCTGTTCGGCAAGGGCAGCTTCAAAGGCAAAAACGGCGATGCCTATCAAATCGAAGTCGATAACAACGGCGAAAAAAGCGTGGTGGAAGCTAAACATGTGATTGTGGCCACCGGTTCGGTGCCGCGTCCGCTGCCGCTGATTGATATCGACAATGTTAACGTGCTCGACAACGAAGGCGCGCTGAACCTGACCGAAGTGCCGAAAAAACTCGGCGTCATCGGCTCAGGCGTGATTGGTTTGGAAATGGGGTCGGTGTGGAAACGTGTGGGCGCGGAAGTGACCATTCTCGAAGCGATGCCGACTTTCCTGGCCGCTGCCGACCAGCAAATCGCCAAAGAAGCGCTGAAAATCTTCACCAAAGAGCAGGGCTTGGCGATTGAGTTGGGCGTGAAGCTCAATGAAATCAAAAACGTCGATAACGGCGTGAGCGTCAGCTACGAAACAGGCGGCGAGAGCAAAACCGAAACCTTCGACAAACTCATCGTTTCCATCGGCCGTGTGCCGAACACCGACGGCCTCAATGCAGAAGCCGTGGGCTTGGAAAAAGACGAGCGCGGTTTTGTGAAAGTGGATGGCGACTGCCGCACCAATCTGCCCAACGTATGGGCCATCGGCGATGTGGTACGCGGCCCGATGTTGGCGCACAAAGCCAGCGATGAAGGCGTGGCCGTGGCCGAGCGCATCGCCGGTCAGAAACCGCATTTGGATTTCAACACCATTCCGTTTGTGATTTACACCGATCCCGAAATCGCTTGGGTGGGCAAAACCGAAGAGCAGCTTAAAGAAGAGGGCGTGGAATACAAAAAAGGCACCTCAGGCTTCGCCGCCAACGGCCGCGCGCTGGGCTTGGGCAAGGCCAAAGGCACGGTAAAAGTGTTGGCCTGTGCCAAAACCGACCGCGTATTGGGCGTGCACATGATCGGTCCGATGGTGAGCGAGTTGGTTGCCGAAGGCGTGATGAGCATGGAATTCTCTGCCAGCAGCGAAGACATCGCCCGCATCGT
>CAYVIS010000305.1:0-1919 GCA_964451565.1 uncultured Neisseria sp. | reverse complement strand
ACGCGCGAGCCGCGCACGCCGATGCAGGTGCCTTGCGGGTCGATGCGGCTGTCGTTGGATTTGACGGCGATTTTGGCGCGTTGGCCGGGGTCGCGGGCGGCTTCTTTGATTTCCAGCAGGCCGTCTTCGATTTCCGGCACTTCCATTTCAAACAGCTTCACCAGAAATTCGCGCGAGGTGCGGCTCAAGATGACTTGTTTGCGGCCGGTGTTGCCGATTTCGTCTACCCGCAGAAACAGCGCGCGCACGCGGTCGCCGTTGCGGAAGTTTTCGCGGGCAATCATTTGGTCGCGCGGCAGCAGCGCATCGAGTTTGCCGATTTCGAGGATGGTGCCGTGGCGTTCGACGCGTTTTACGGTGCCCATCACGATGTCTTCTTTGCGCGCCAGGAATTCTTCGAGAATCTGTTCGCGTTCGGCATCGCGGATGCGTTGCAGAATGATTTGTTTGGCAGTTTGCGCGGCTTGGCGGCCGAAGCCTTCGTTTTCCAGCTGCTCTTCGTAATGTTCGCCGATTTGGATGGTGGTGCCGGGGATTTCTTCTTGGATTTCTTCGATGGTTTTTTCGACATCCGGGTAGGTGTAGTCTTCGTCGGCGACAATCAGCCAGCGGCGGAAGGTGCGGTATTCGCCGCTGTCGCGGTCGATTTCGACGCGCACGTCCATATGCTCGCGGTCGGCTTTTTTCTTGGCGGCGGTGCTGAGGGCAAACTCAAGGGCTTCGAAAACCACTTCGCTGTCTACGTTTTTTTCGCTAGCCAGCGCTTCGGCCAGTTGCAACATTTCACGACTCATGGTCAGGATTCTCCGTTAAATTGATTTTTTAAAATTTGAATTCGGGGCGCAGGCGGGCTTTGTCGATGTTGCCCAATTCGATGTCTGCGCTTTTGCCGTCGAAGCTGATGCGCACGATGTCGTTTTCGCAGCCTTCGATGCGGCCGATGAAGTTTTTCTGGCCGTCAATCGGCAGGCGGGTTTTGATTTTGGCCTGTTGGCCGGCAAAGCGTGCAAAATCGGCGGCTTTTTTCAATGGGCGGTCGAGGCCGGGACTTGAAATTTCCAGGCGTTTGTAGTCGATGTCTTCCACCATAAACAGGCGGCTCAGGTGGTTGCTGACGGTGGCGCAGTCTTCCACGGTGATGCCGCCTTCTTTGTCGATGAAGATGCGCAAATCGCCCTGCGCGGTGAGTTCGAAATCCACCAGTTCGTAGCCCAGGCCGGGCAGGGTTTTGTCCAGAATGGTTTGAATATCCATTTTACTCCACGGAAACAAAAAAATGGCCGGGTGGCCATTTTTCTCTTTGGAAATTGAAAAATTTCTTTATTATAACGTGTTTATCTCTAAAAGAAAAGTATTTGCATCAGGTGCTTTCAGACGGCCTCTGTTTGTTTGGGGTGGCGTGCAGTCGTGCGCGGGTGAAAATCGGCATAGGGCCGGTGCAGCCGCTTTGGGCAGTTGCGGTTTTGTCGACAAAATCGGTGGCGGGGTAATTTCGGGCTTTTTTGATTTGAATGGTGGTTTTCACTTTTAAATATTAAAATTTAGGTATTGTTGATTTGTTTGGCTGCTTTTTTAAGATTTTGTTTGAGGTATTCACTATTTTGAATTTTATCAGGCCGTCTGAAAAATATTGCGCGGCGGCTTGCGGAAACCGGTTTCGGCGTCTAAAATCTGGCGTTAATTTATGTATGTTTCTGCAAGCTTCTGCTGCCTGATGCAAGGGCGCTGCGGCTTTAACTTTGTAAAGGCACTTTAATCATGCTTCCTACCCCGATTTATAATTTTTCCGCCGGCCCCGCTATTTTGCCTGAATCGGTATTGCGCACGGCGCAAAGTGAAATGTTTGACTATAACGGCACCGGCTTTTCGGTGATGACCATGAGCCACCGCTCGGATGTGTTTATGAGCATCCTCTATCA
>CAYVIS010000304.1:0-1945 GCA_964451565.1 uncultured Neisseria sp. | reverse complement strand
TATAGCCGCGGCGGTATTCGAATTTATCCACCGCTTTCATCAGGCCGATGTTGCCTTCCTGAATCAAATCCAAAAATTGCAGGCCGCGGTTGGTGTATTTTTTGGCAATCGAAATCACCAAGCGCAAGTTGGCCTGAATCATTTCCTGCTTGGCAGCAGCGGTTTCTTTTTCGCTGATGACCATGTTTTTGTTGATGTCTTTGAGCTCTTCGATGGAAATCTGCATGGCTTTTTCCATAGCCGCCAGCTCGGTCTGTTTCTCGATAATGGCGTGGCGGAAGCGGTCGAGGGCATCGTTCCAAACGCGGCCTTTGGCGATTTCTTCTTCCACCCATTGCAGGTTGGTCATCTGCGGCAGGAAGTTGCTGATGAAGTAGTCGCGGTCCATGTGCACGCGGTTGAGGCAGATGTCGCGGATTTCGCGCTCAAGCTTGCGGATGGTGTCGACGCGGTCGCGCAGGTTGCTGCTCAGGGCTTCGATTTGGCGGGTGGCAAAGCGGACTTCGAGCAGCTTGGAGGCGATGGCGTCGCGGTGGGTCAGGTAGGCTTCATGGCGGCTGTCGTGCTTGGCCAGCGCGGCAACCATGCGGTCGTAGTCTTCCTGAATGCGGTCGAAGTGTTCGAATACTTTTTGTTTCAATTCTTCGAGGTTGGTAGCGGCGATGGCTTCTGCATCGGCTTCTTCGCTGTCTTCATCTTCGTCTTCGTCGTCGCTGCCTTCATCTTCCTGGGTTTCGGTGTCGCCGTTTTCGGCGGCCACGCTTTCCAGATGGCCTAAGCCCAATTCGTTCAGCAGCACTTCGTTGGGGTCGATGATGGCTTCCACCACTTCATCGACTTTGATTTCGTCTTCGCGGATGCGGGCGACCAGCTCCAGAATTTCGGCAATCGAGCCGGGGCAGGCGGAAATGGCCTGCACCATGTTTTTCAAGGCATTTTCGATTTTTTTGGCGATGATGATTTCGTCTTCGCGGGTGAGCAGGTCGACCTGCCCCATTTCGCGCATATACATGCGCACGGGGTCGGTAGTGCGGCCGAATTCGCTGTCGGCGCTGGATAAGGCGGCCTCGGCTTCGGCAACGGCATCGTCGTCGGTCATGTTGGCGGTGCTGTCGCTCATCAGGATATCTTCGGCGTCGGGCGTGTGCTCGGTGACTTGGATGCCGAGGCCGGAAATCATGGTGACGATGTTGTCGATTTGCTCGGCATCCGACATGTCGTCGGGCAGGGCATCGTTGATTTCGGAATAGGTGATGTAGCCGCGCTCTTTACCCATGATGATGAGCTGGCGCAGGCGTGCGCGTTGCTCTTCGAGGGTCAGCGGGCGGTTGTCGTCTTGGTCTTCGTGGTCGGTATCGTTTGCGTGAGGATTTTGATTGGACATAGATATCTCGATGGGTAAACGGTTACGATAAGCGGGTATGCACCCGGTTCGGCGAGCCGGTCTGAAGAAAAAAACGGTTGTTCTGCGGTAGGTTCAAGACGACGCGGTTGCAGCGGGGTAAAGGTGTTCAGACGGCCTTTTATTGCGGTATTGCTATATTTTTGCGGCGGGCATCAGCAGCGCCAGCAGCAGTTTTTTTTCACTGTCGCTCAAGCCGGTTGACAGGCTTTTTTGCTTCAGAATATCGATTTGGGCGTATTTTAACTCATTTAAAAGCTTTTGCATGCCGATTTTAAAGTTCTCGCAATCTTCTTCGCTGGCAGATTCCAGCTCGTCGGGGGTATTCAGCGCGTTTTGGAAAATGTGGTTCAGCGTGGCTTCGTGTTCGCTGCCGCGTACGGCTTCCAGAATTTGGGCGCTGCTGGGGGGCGAGTCGTGGCTTTTAATCAGCTCGGCGAGGTTGGCCAGGCAGGCAAAATCGCCCGATAAGGCCAAATATTCCGGCAGGTCTATATATGTAGCCCATGCGGGATTTATCAAGAGGCTGCGGATTTGTTTTTG
>CAYVIS010000303.1:0-2060 GCA_964451565.1 uncultured Neisseria sp. | reverse complement strand
GTTCGCCCGATGCGTTTCAGTTTCCGCGCCCGATGCTGCATTCGCACGATTTGCAGATGAGCTTTTCCGGCCTCAAAACCGCCGTGCTCACCGCCGTGCAGAAAGTGCGCGAAGAAACGGGCAGCGACGATATCCCCGAACAAACCCGCAACGACATCTGCCGCGCTTTTCAAGATGCGGTGGTCGATGTGCTCGCCGCCAAAGCGCAAAAAGCGCTGCTCGACACGGGTTTCCGCACGCTGGTGGTGGCAGGCGGCGTCGGTGCCAACTGGAAGCTGCGCGAAACGCTGGCGCAGCTGACCGTACGCGCGCCTGCCGTCAAAGGCCAGAAACGCCCGCCTGCCGAAAGCGTGCAGGTGTTTTTCCCGCCGATGGCTTATTGCACCGACAACGGCGCGATGATTGCCTTCGCCGGTGCGATGCGCCTGCACGATACGCAAACCGCAGGCGGCTTTAATGTGAAACCGCGCTGGCCGCTGACGGATATTGTCAAAAGCGCTTGAACGGTGAGCCATCGCCTCAGGCCGTCTGAATATTAATCTTGACTTTGTAGCCAATTGGATACAGAATGAATCATGAAAAAATATATCGTTGAAACCACCGATATTTTCGATGCTTGGTTTGCCAAGCTGAAAGACGTGCGCGCTAAAGCCAAAATCGTTACCCGCCTCGAACGGGTAACAGCCGGAAATTTCGGCGACCACAAAAGCGTGGGCGGAGGCATTGGCGAACTGCGTATTAATGAAGGCAAAGGATACCGCCTGTATTACACCCTTCGCGGCGAGATCTTGGTGCTGATGCTCGCAGGAGGCGACAAGTCAACACAACAGGCCGATATTGCCAAAGCTCAGGCGATAAGAGAGGAGTTAGACCATGATTAAAACCAAACGCTTTGATGCGGCCGATTACTTGGATAGCGAAGAAATGATTGCTGCTTATCTGGAAGAATCAGCTCGCGATGCAGCCGAATACAACGACTATGGCATTTTTTTGGATGCCATCGCCACAGCAGCCAAAGCGCGGGGGATGATGCAAGTTGCCAAAGATGCGGGTATCTCGCGCGAAAGCCTGTATAAATCGCTCGCTCATGATGCCAAGCCGCGTTATGAAACTATTGCAAAAGTGTTGCACGCATTGGGTGTGCAAATCACACTTACCCCAATTACCTCCAAGTAAACCGGCCTCATCCAATGCCGTCTGAATAGCTTAACAAGCCCATTCAGACGGCCTTTTCTTTCTGCCGATTATCACCCGCCACAATATTCACACATATTCACAATCCCCGCTATTCACCGTTTTTTACGGCTTTTCGGCACAAAATTCCGCCATATTTTGCAAAATCACGTAAGCCATTGCGGCGGAAATATGCGGCCGGGTAAAAAGAAGTACAGCCGCTTGCCGTGCTTCGGCGGCCTGAATAACATGCCTGCGTGAATATTTTCTCCACCAAAAGGAAACCCATCATGAAAAGCAAATCAACCGCCATCGTGTTAACCGGTATCATGGCGCTGTTTTCCGGCAGCGCGCTGGCTGCGGCCATTCCCGGCGAGATTTTTCAACCGCGCGGGGCGGAAGTGGTGAAGGCCGACCGCCAAGGCGACGGTGAGTTTGAAGCGGAATTCCGCCTGCGCGGCAACGATGTGCGCGGCCTCGCCCGCCAAGTGCGCAACCACGCCCAACGCCACGGTTTCAAAGTGGTGGAGTCGGAAGTCGATCGCGATGATGCGGATTTGAAATTCAAACGCCGCGGCATGGAGCTGGATGTTTCCATCGAGAAAAAAGACCACGGCGTGATTGAATACAAAGCCGATTTGGATCGCGATTAATTCTGTTTATCGCAATATCTGAGCAAAGGCCGTCTGAATGTTTGAAGCATTCAGACGGCCTGATATTTTTGTAAAAAAGGGGGTAAGGGACAAATTTCAGGCTATTTCTGAGACAATCTTCGCTAAGGGACAAATTTCAGGCTGAGTGCGCTATTTAATGGATAAATAATCCTTAATAAACACCCGTTGTGCATTTAGAATAAAAAAAGTAAGTTACTCACATATCATAATGAT
>CAYVIS010000302.1:0-2069 GCA_964451565.1 uncultured Neisseria sp. | reverse complement strand
TATAATCAAGGCCGTCTGAACGAAAAACAACTGCTATGATGGAAACGCTGAGCCTTATTCCTTGGGGGCAAATCCTGCTGTATTTGCATACCCTCGCCGTGATTACATGCGCGCTGCGCGTGCTCTACAAACAGCGCAACATCGGCAGTGCCTTTGCCTGGCTGATTCTGCTGTTTGTGGTCCCGTTTGTGGGTGTGGTGCTGTATCTGCTGATTGGCGAACCGCGACTGGGCACGGCGCGCAGCAAGCGCACGGCGGAGATGAACCGCTTCTACGCCGATGTGAGCGAGCATTATCTGGCCGACGTGCATCTGGCGATACGCGACGACGTGTCGCCGCATTACCGCGGCATCAGCCACATCGCCGCAGGCGTGACCGGGCTTTATGCCACCAAACACAACCAATTGTCGCTGCTGCACACTACCGACAGCATCCTCGATGCGATGCTGTATGACGTCACCCACGCCCAAGAAACCTGCGTATTGGCGTTTTACATCATCGATCCGCAAGGGCGCATTGAAACGCTGCTCGAAGCGGTAGAAGCCGCCTCGGTGCGCGGGGTCGGCTGCATCGTGATGGCCGATGCCGTGGGCAGCGAAAGTTTTTTCAAAAGCACTTGGCCGGGCAGGCTTGAAGCTGCGGGCGTAAAGGTGCAGAAAGCCCTGCCCGTCGGCATTTGGCGCACGCTGTTTACCCGCACCGATTTGCGCAACCACCGCAAGATTTTGATTATCGACAAAAAAATCGGCTACACCGGCAGCTTCAATCTGGTTGACCCGCGCTATTTCAAACAAAATGCCGGCGTGGGCGAATGGGTGGACGTGATGATGCGCTGCACCGGCCCCTTGGTGCTGGAAATGGCGGCGGTGTTTTATGCCGACATTGCCGTTGAAGGCGAGCGCAACCTCGGCGAAGTGCAAAAATATCTCACCGGCTTTGCCGAACAAGTGCCCGCCATGCTGCCCGAAAAAATCAACAGCGGCAATGTGGTGGCGCAAGTGATTCCCTCTGCGCCGAATCAGAGCGAGCGGGTGATTTACGACACCATTATCTGCGCCATTCATGCTGCCGAACGCCGCCTGATGATTACCACGCCGTATTTCGTGCCCGACGAGCCGCTGTTGCAAGCGCTCACCACCGCTGCCCGCCGCGGCGTGGAAGTGACGCTGGTGTTGCCTGCCAAAGTCGATTCGCTGATGGTGCGCTACGCTTCGCGCGCCTATTACCCGTTGCTGCTGGAAGCGGGTGTGCACATCGCCCTCTACGAAGGCGGCCTGCTGCACGCCAAAACGCTGACGGTTGATGAAGATTACGCCCTTTTCGGCACGGTAAACATGGATATGCGCAGCTTCTTCCTCAATCTGGAAATCAGCCTGGCGATTTACGACCGCGACATCACCGCCGAAATCGCCGCCCGCCAGCTTGCCTATCTGGCCGATAGCCGCATCATCGATGCGCAAGCCTGGCAGCAGCGTTCGAAATGGTGGGTATTGGTGGAAAACACCGTGCGCCTGATGAGCCCGTTGTTGTAGCAGATATCTTTTTTGATAAAAACCAAGGCCGTCTGAAAAGTTTGAATACTTTTCAGACGGCCTTGGTTTTATAGCAATTCATATCTATGCAGGTTCAGCCATCTGCATGGTTTTGCTGACTAAATATCAGCTAACGGATGGCGCATCAATCACGATATTGCACCGAATCACCGCCGCTGTTTTTCTGGATAAATTCGATTTTGTAGCCGTCGGGGTCTTCGACAAATGCAATCACGGTGCTGCCGTGCCTCATCGGGCCGGCTTCGCGGGTGACTTTGCCGCCTTTGTTGTGAACGGCATCGCAGGCGGCGTAGGCGTCTTCGACTTCGATGGCGATGTGGCCGTAGCCGTTGCCGAGGTCGTAGCTTTCGGTGTCCCAGTTGTGGGTGAGTTCGAGCACAGTGTGGTCAGATTCGTCGCCGTAGCCGACAAAGGCGAGGGTGAATTTACCGTCGGGATAGTCGTTTTTGCGCAGCAGCTTCATGCCCAAAACGTCTTGATAAAATGCTAATGATTTGTCGAGGTTGCCGACGCGCA
>CAYVIS010000301.1:0-2071 GCA_964451565.1 uncultured Neisseria sp. | reverse complement strand
TTAAAAACCTCAATTCGTTCCGCTTTTTGGAGCAGGCGATTAATTATGAGGTGGATGCGCAAATCGAAATTATCGAAGACGGCGGCAAGGTGCAGCAGGCGACCATGCTGTTCGACCCCGACAAAGGCGAAACCCGCGTGATGCGCTTGAAAGAAGATGCACACGATTACCGCTATTTCCCCGATCCGGATTTGCTGCCTGTTATCATTTCCGATGCGCAAATGCAGCGCGCGCGCGATGAGATGCCGGAGCTGCCGTCTGAAATGGCGCAGCGTTTTGTGAGCGGTTTCGGCGTGAGCGAATACGATGCACGCCTGCTGACCGCCGGCCGCCATCAGGCCGAGTTTTTTGAAACCGCGGCCACGCAAAGCAAGCAGGGCAAGCTGGTGGCAAACTGGATGAACGGCGAATTGGCGGCCACGCTGAACAAAGAAGGTTTGGATTTGGCGCAAAGCCCGATTCAGGCCGGGCGTTTGGCGGGTTTGGTGGTGAAAATCGCCGACGGCACGTTGAGCAACAAATTGGCCAAGCAGGTATTTGAAGCCATGTGGGCAGACCCTTCCGCCGATGCCGAGCAAATCATCGAAGCCCAAGGCTTGAAACAAATCACCGACACCGGTGCGATTGAAGCGATGATAGACGAAGTGTTGGCGAACAATGCCAAAGCGGTCGAGCAATTCAAAGGCGGCAACGAAAAAGCCTTGAATGCGTTGGTCGGCCAAGTGATGAAAGCCAGCAAAGGCAAGGCCAATCCGGCGCAGGTGCAGGAATTGATGAAAGCCAAGCTGGCGTAAAACTGTGCACCTGAGGCCGTCTGAAAGTATGTGCTGTCTTTCAGACGGCCTCAAACTGACAAGCAGGCAATGGCTGCGCTATAATCGCCACAACTTTCGTTCACAAGAACCGATTATGAAAAAATTCTTTTTACTGGCTCCGCTGTTGGTGCTGACTGCCTGCGGTTTTCATCTCAAAGGGCACGGGGATATTCCCGGTGCGCTGCCTTATCAGGCTTGGCACATTGATGGCGAACAATTGCAGCAGTCGCTGGAAAATGCGCTGCGCAATGCCGATGGCCGTCCGGTGGATGCGCCGGATGCGCAGGCCACGATTCGGGTGACCAAGATCGACACCCGTAAAGATATTTATACCATCACCCGCGCTGCCGACATCAACGAATATCTGCTGATTCTGCGCGTAGAGGCGCAAGCCTATCGAAACGGCAATCCTTTGGGCGCACCGATGGTGGTTTTGGTGCAGCGTCCGATGGAATATGCCGACAGCGAAGTGTTGGGCAAACAGGAAGAAGAAGCCACGATTTGGGCGGAAATGCGCACCGATGCGGCCGAGCAGATTGTGCGCCGCCTGGCTTTTTTGAAAGCCCGTTAAATGACGGTGATGGCGATTGAGGATTTAAGCGCGGATTTGCCGCTTCGTCCGCTGTATGTGATTCACGGCGAAGAAGATTTGTTGCGCGTGGAAGCATTAGACACTTTGCGCGCTGCGGCCAAACAGCAGGGCTATCTCAACCGCGAAGTCTACACCGCCGATTCGGCAAATTTTGATTGGCAGGAATTATTGCAGGCGGCGGGCAGCGTCGGCCTGTTTGCCGATTTGAAGCTGCTGGAAATCCACATTCCCAACGGCAAACCCGGCAAAAACGGTGGCGAAGCGCTACAAACGCTGGCCGAGCGCTTGCCGGAAGACACGGCGGTGGTGGTGATGCTGCCGAAGCTGGAGCGTGCGCAAACGCAGGCAAAATGGTTTACCGCCTTGGCCAAAAACGGCGTGATGCTGGAAGCCAAAGCAGTGGGTGGTGCGGCGTTGGCGCCGTGGGTGCGCAAACGTTTGCAGCAGGCGGGTTTGGAAATTGAAGCCGACGCGCTGGCTTTGTTTGCCGAGCGGGTGGAAGGCAATTTGCTGGCAGCGAAACAGGAAATCGACAAACTGGCTTTGCTGCACCCGTCCGGACACATCGTCAATATGGCCGATGCTGAAGCGGCGGTGGCCAACGTGGCGCGTTTCGACGTATTTCAACTGGCCGGGGCATGGATGAGCGGCGACGCTGCCCGTG
>CAYVIS010000300.1:0-2090 GCA_964451565.1 uncultured Neisseria sp. | reverse complement strand
TCGGCAGCTTGAACAGCCGCTACAGTTTCTTGAACGGCTTGGTTTTTGCCTTCCAATACCGCATCGGCGATGCCGCGGCAGTACAGACGGATGGCTTTGGCCGAGTCGTCGTTACCCGGGATAACGTGTTTCACGCCGTCGGGGCTGTTGTTGGTGTCCACTACAGCAATAACCGGAATACCCAGTTTTTCGGCTTCAACCAAAGTACCTTTTTGGTAACCGGTGTCGATAACGAAAATCGCGTCCGGCAGACCTTTCATGTCTTTGATGCCGCCCAGTGAGCGTTCCAGTTTCTCAACGTCGCGCTGCATGTCGAGAATTTCTTTCTTGTTGAAGCCGCTTTCGCCGGCGTTTTCCAAGATGGCAGATTTCTCTTCCAGACGTTTGATAGACTGTTTTACGGTTTTGTAGTTGGTGAGCATGCCGCCCAACCAGCGGTGGTCAACGAAGGGCATGCCTGCACGGCTTGCTTCTTCGCGGATGATGTCGCGCGCCTGACGTTTGGTACCCACAAACAATACGGTACCTTTATTGGCAACCAAACGACGCACTACGTCTTGAGCATCTTGAAACAGGGGCAGGGTTTTTTCCAGATTGACGATGTGGATTTTGTTGCGGGCGCCGAAAATGTATTGTTCCATTTTCGGGTTCCAGTAACGGGTTTGGTGACCAAAGTGAACGCCTGCTTCCAGCATTTGGCGCATAGTAACTTGTGACATTGAATTTCCTTAAAGGGTTAAAGCAAACACTTTAGCGCATAGAACTTATTGATTCATAAGCACCCTTCGGCGCCAAGTGCGAGCGTTACAGATAAAATAAAAACCGCTCTCAAAAGAAAGCTGCAAAATTATATAAGAAACAAGGCCGTCTGAAAAGATTTATCCGCGTTTTTCGTCTTGCTGCTGTTGCAATTTCATCAGTCGGTTGCGCCGCCGCATTTTCACCACCCAAAAGGCAAACAGGCTCGGCAACACCGACCAAAACACCAGATAAATCAGCGCCCGTGCCACGCTCGGCTGCGCGGCGGCAAACATCACGGTAACAAACAGATAGCCGATGACGATGATGTACCACATAGATTTTCCCTGATTTTGATGAAGGTTTGATGGCAGCGGCTATTCTACACCACAATGTTTTCAGACGGCCTGATTTGTCAAAACGCCTGTATTTCGGTTAGTCTGAATCCTTTCCCCGCACAGGCCGTCTGAAATGCCCCACGCCGAAAAATCCGCCCTACGCCGCCGCTTCCGCCGCGCCCGCCAAAGCCTCAGCCGCCGCGAACGCAAGCACACCACCGCCCGTATCAACCGCCATTTGTGCCGCCACATCAAACGCGGCAGCCGCATCGGCGTGTATTGGCCGATCGGCAGCGAATTGCAGCTGGATGATTTTGTTCAGACGGCCTTAACACGCGGCGCACACGTTTACCTGCCCTATATCGAACCGCAATCGCTGCGGTTGTGGTTTACGCCCTATTCCGCCGACGCCGCGCAGGCCGAGCGCCGCCGCGGCCGCAGCCGTTTGCAGATTCCGCAGTTTGCCGGCGACAAAATCCGCGCCCACCGCCTCAACCTGCTGCTGCTGCCGCTGGTGGGCATCGACCGCGCAGGCTACCGCTTGGGGCAAGGCGGCGGCTATTATGACGTGTCGCTGGCCGCCTGCCGCCACCGCCTGCAACCGCGCACCCTCGGCGTCGGTTTCGCCTGCCAATATTACGATGGCGAGTTACCGCGCGAGGCGCACGATATGCGGCTGAACGGCTTTGTGTGCGAACACGGCTTGCGGCGGTTTTGAATAGTTAATGATTAATTATGATGCACGATGCGTTTCAGACGGCCTCGCTGATGATTGCAGCACTCAGGCCGTCTGAAACCGTTTGCCTATCTTTACCAAAACGCAGCCTTTAATTCCACGCATTTCACGCCATTTAGATGCCGTTATCACCACCACCCACAAGGAAAAACCATGCATCCGGTTTCTTACGCCGCTTCTTATCCCCACACTTGCAACAAAGCGCTGTATGTGGCGATGGCGCTGCTGTTCGGCTCGTTCGGCGTACACAAATTCTGCGCCGGCCGCGTGTGGATGGG
>CAYVIS010000299.1:0-2096 GCA_964451565.1 uncultured Neisseria sp. | reverse complement strand
ATCATGGTGAGGCTGGCCATCACGCCCTCGGTTTCATGGCGCTGGGTGGCTCGCGAAGTGCCGAAGCCGTGGGCGGCATTGCCAAACGCGGCGCCGTTGGCGGTGTGGTAGCGGATGCGGGAAAAAGCCAGAATCAAATCCCCGAAAATCATGCCGATAAAGCCGGTGATGATGGTAAACAGCGACACCAGCGCCGCCGAGCCGTGAATCTGCCCGGCCAGCGCCACTGCAAACGGCGTGGAAATCGAGCGCGCCATCAGGCTGTTGGTCACTTCTTCGTTGAAATGGAACCAGTGTGCCATCAGAAAAGCGCTCACCACGCCCACAAACATGCCCACTATAATCGACACCGACAATACCGGCAGCTGGCGGCGGATGACCTCGCGGTTTTCATAAATCGGCACCGCAAACGCCACCGTTACCGGCCCGAGCAGAAACACAATACCTTGCGTGTATTGATGATAAGTATCGTAAGAAATATGCAGCAACGCCATCAGCAAAATGGTGCTCACCGATACCGTCACCACCGGCGACAGTATCATCAGCGGCTTCTTGGCATGAATTTTGCGCGCCAGATAATAGGCCAGCAGCGTCCACAGCAAACAAATCAGCGCCAGCGCATCCATTTCCCACTCCTAAACATGATGCTTTTTATGCCAGCGCCGTTGCAGACGGTAGCAGTAGTTTAACGTGAAAGCCGTGCTCAACATCACCAATGCCGTGCCCGAACCGATGGTCAGCAGCAGCTGCCAACCCTCGTCCAGCAGCAAATCTTTGTATTGCACCACCGACACCATAATCGGAATAAAGAAAAACACCAGCTCACCCAATACCCACTTCGCACCGCCCCCGACCATGCCCACTTTCAATACCCCGCTCAACAATAAGCCGAGCAGGATAAACAAACCGAGCACACCCGAAGAAAGCGGCAGGCCGGTGGCGCGGCGGATAATCTCCGCCACACCCCAAACTGCGGCGATAATCGCCAATTGGCTGCCGATGCGTATCCAGTAAACCAGTGTTTCCATTTTAAAATAATGTGTTTGGAAAAATCGTTTGAGAAACTTGATTATAGGCAGACAGTTTTTGCATAATATGAATTATTCCACTTAATATTATTCGGGTTTTGCATAATGGACTTAAAAAGCCTGCATTGCTTTGTTGAAGTCATCCGCCAGCAAAGCTTTTCCGCCGCCGCCGACAAACTGCACCTTACCCAGCCCACCGTCAGCAAAACCATACAGGCGCTGGAGCACTCGCTGGGCGTGCCGCTGCTGTATAAAGAAGCCGGCCGCAAAAAACGCCGCCTGAGTGCCACCCCGATTGGCGAACAAGTCTACCGCCACGCCCTCAACTTGCTGCACGAGCGCGATTTGCTGCTGCATGCCGTGCAGGATTACCGCCAAATCAAAACCGGTACGCTACGCATCGGCATCTCCCTGCTCGGCAGCCGCCTGCTCACCGACGCGTTTTTCAGCTTCCGCCAAGCCTGGCCGGGCATCGAATTGTCGTTTCTGGAAGAAGGCTCGCTGGCAATTGAAAAAGCGCTGCGCAACAACGAGCTGGACGTCGGCCAACTGCTCGCACCGGTTGCATCGGATGAGTTTGATTCGATACCCTTGTGCGATTACCGCCTGATGGTGTTGATGCGCCGCGACGCCCTCAGCCACAACCGCCCCCTGCCCTTACGCAGCCTGCATCAGGAAAACTTCATTCTGTTCGGCGAAAATTTCTCGCTCAACCAAATGATTCAGACGGCCTGCCGACAACAAGGCTTCACGCCCACTGTGGTTTGCCGCACCAGCCAATGGGATTTACTCGCCAACATGGTGGAGCGGCACATGGGCATTGCTCTGCTGCCCGAATACTATACTCAAAACATGAATCCGCAGATTTTCGCCGCCGTGCCGCTGACCGATCCCGAAATTCACTGGCGGCTGGCGATGGCTTGGAAACGCCACCAACGCCCCAGCCCCGCTGTCCGTGCCTGGCTGGACATTGTGCGCCAGCAATTTCCGCAAGCTCTGGAATCGTAAAAGTTGTCTGAAAGCAAAGGCCGTCTGAAAGCAAAGGCCGTCTGAAAGCAAAGGCCGTCT
>CAYVIS010000298.1:0-2103 GCA_964451565.1 uncultured Neisseria sp. | reverse complement strand
GTCTGAAAGCAAAGGCCGTCTGAAAGCAAAGGCCGTCTGAAAGCAAAGGCCGTCTGAAAGCAAAACCAGCTTTCAGACGGCCTTTGTCGAACCTATTATCGTTAAATGCGCATCGGCATCACGATGTATTTGAAGTTCGGATTGTTCGGAATGGTAAACAGGGTCGAGCGGTTGGCATCGCCAAACGCCAGTTGCATATCTTCGGCGTGCACGTTGCGCAACACATCCATCAGATAGCCGATGTTGAAGCCCACTTCCAATTCGCCGCCCTGATAGGCGATTTCCAGCTCTTCGCGCGCTTCTTCCTGCTCGTTGTTGCTGCACAACACACTCAGCAGGCCGGGTTGCAGGTGCAGGCGGGCACCGCGGAATTTTTCGTTGGCCAAAATGGCTGCACGCTCAAGCGCGCCGAGCAGTTGGGTGCGGTTGACCAAGAAGATTTTGTCGTTGTCGAGCGGAATCACGCGGTTGAAGTCGGGGAATTTGCCGTCCACCACTTTGCTGACAATCACGGTGTCGTTGCAGCGGAAGCGCACTTGGTTGTTGAGCAGCTCCACGGTAATCGGTTCGCTGGGCTGGTTGAGCAGTTTGAACAGCTCCAACACGGTTTTGCGCGGCAGAATCACTTCGGCTTTGGGCAAATCGGCGTCGATGGTGGTGCCGGAATAGGCCAAGCGGTGGCCGTCGGTGGCCACCAGGCGCAATTGGTCGCCCTCTACCTGCATCAACAGGCCGTTGAGGTAATAGCGGATGTCTTGCACGGCCATGCTGTATTGCACTTGCGACAGCATGTTTTTAAACGCTTCCTGCGGCAGCGAGAAAGCGGCGCAGACGTCTTCGCCCACGCTCATCAGCGGGAAATCTTCCGCCGGCAGGGTTTGCAGGTTGAAGCGCGATTTGCCGGCTTTGAGGGTGAGGCGGTTTTGCGCCCAATCCAATGCCACCAGCGAGCCTTCGGGCAGCGCGCGCAAGATGTCTTGCAGCTTTTTGGCATTGGTGGTAACGCGGAAATCTTCGGCGTCGCTGTGCGGGCCGGTGGTGTTGATTTGGATTTCCAAGTCGGTGGCCAGAATATTGGTTTGCCCGTGCACGTTTTCGAGCAGCACGTTGCTCAAAATCGGCAGGGTGTGGCGGCGCTCGACAATGCCGGTCACAGCTTGCAGGGGTTTGAGTAAGGCGTCGCGTTCGGCTTGTAAAATCAACATGGTTGTCCCTTCGGGCTAATCAATTTTGGATGATAATCAACAGTTTTTCGTAATCTTGTGCCAGCTCCGGATCTTCTGCCCGCAGCTTGGCCACGGCTTTCACCCCGTGCATGACGGTGGTGTGGTCGCGGCCGCCGAAAGCATCGCCGATAGAAGGCAGGCTCAGGCTGGTCAGCTCTTTGGTGAGGCTCATGGCAATCTGACGCGGACGGGCGATGTTGCGGGTGCGCTTTTTGCCGAGTATATCACTGATTTTTATGCGGTAATATTTCGCGGTGGCGTCGATAATCAAATCGGCGGTCACCACTTTGTAAGAGCTGGCGACAATATCTTGCAAGGCTTCGGTGGCCAAGTCGATATTAATCGCTTTTTTCAGGAAGCGGCTGCGCGCCTCCACGCGTTTAAACGCGCCTTCCAATTCGCGTACATTGGTGCGGATATGCTTGGCGATGAAAAACGCCGCTTGTTCGTCCAAATCCACGCCGGCCGCTTCGGCTTTTTTCTGCAGAATCGCCACCCGCATTTCCAACTCCGGCGGCTCCAATTCCAAGGTCAGCCCCCATGAGAAGCGCGATTTGAGACGGTCGTCCATGTCTTCGATTTTGGTCGGCAACACATCGCAGGTAAGGATAAGCTGTTTTTTCTCATTGTGGAAGTGGTTATACAGATAGAAAAACTCTTCCATCGTGCGGTCTTTGCCTTTGATAAACTGGATGTCGTCGATAATCAGCAAATCGTATTGTTTGTATTGTTGCTTGAATACATCATAGGAATTGGTGCGCACGGCATTCATGAAGCTGCGGATATAGTCGTCGGAATGCATGTAGCGCACTTTGGCTTCGGGGCGGTTTTTCAGCAATTCGTTGCCGATGGCCTGCACCAAGTGGGTTTTGCCCAA
>CAYVIS010000297.1:0-2121 GCA_964451565.1 uncultured Neisseria sp. | reverse complement strand
AACCATTATCATCTTCTTAGCCTAACGTTACCATTTCAATCTGCTCCATGCTGCGGCCGAGAAAACGCTCGCCGATGGTGCGGAAACGCAGCGGAATGTCGCTCACATAAAAACGATAGTCGGGTGCGGAATTGTCGGTATTGAGCAAATCGGCAGCGGCCAGCGCTTTGGCTGCTGCTTCGGCCGTGGTAAGCGCGGAATCCACCAACGCCACGCCCGGCGCTTCTACATGCAACAGCGGCTTGAGCAGCGGGTAATGGGTGCAGCCCAGCACCAGCGTGTCGATATCGTCGGCCAGCAAAGGCTTCAGGTATTCGCGTGCGGTCAGCCGGGTCACTTCATGGTCGAGCCAGCCTTCTTCTACCAAAGGCACCAGCAGCGGGCAGGCTTGCGACTGCACGCGGGTTTCCGGATTGCGGCCGTGAATGGCGCGGGCATAGGCATTGCTGTTGACCGTGGTGCTGGTGGCGATAACGCCGATATGATTGGTGCGCGTGGTTTGCAATGCGGCCTCGGCGCCGGCGCTGATGACGTCGAGCACCGGCATATTGCCCGCCATCGCGCGCACTTTCTGCCCCGCCACGGCAGCAATGGTGTTGCAGGCAATCACCAGCGCTTTCACTTCGTTTTGCAGCAAAAATTCAACGATTTGGGCAGTAAAGGTTTCGATGGTGGCACGCGATTTCACACCGTAGGGCACGCGCGCGGTATCGCCGAAATACACGATGTTTTCCATCGGCAGGCGCTCCATCAGGGCGCGCACGTTGGTGAGGCCGCCAACGCCGGAATCGAAAACACCGATGGGGCGCTGCTTGGTATTGCTCATAAGCGCATTTTCTCCAGAAAGGGCAAAGGCCGTCTGAAACTTTTCAGACGGCTTTCAACTCGAATGCCGTATTGTACACCGTTTCAGACGGCCTGAAAGCGTGCGAATTTAATCAAATTTAGCATTTTTCAAGGTTTGCAAAGCGCCTGAATTCCCGCATAATTAAAGTTTGCAATATTCATTAAGGTAACACATGAGCCGGCACGCACCGATTTCCCGTTTTCTGCCCGATGAAGCCGCTACGTCGGCATTGGGCGCAAGCTGGGCAAAATCGCTCGCCGCGCCGCTGGTTGTTTATCTGCAAGGCGACCTGGGCGCCGGCAAAACCACGTTTACACGCGGCCTGCTGCACGGGCTCGGCCACACCGGCGCGGTAAAAAGCCCCACTTATGCCATTGTGGAAAGCTACCCGCTCGCAGCCTTCACGCTGCACCATTTCGACCTCTACCGCTTCGCCGCTCCCGAAGAATGGGAAGATGCCGGGCTGGATGATTTGGCAGGCGGCAACAGCGTCTGCCTCATCGAATGGCCTCTGCTCGGCGAAGGGTTTGCTCCGAGTGCCGATGTTACCGTTGCGCTCCGTCATGCCGAAGCAGGCAGAATGTGTACCCTCACCGCCCACACACCCAAAGGCCAACAAAGTTTTGAAGCATGGTTAAATTAACTCGTCGTCAAATTGTCCGTCACGCCGCCGCAGGTTTGCTGTTTACCATCACACCGATTACGGCTTTCGCCAAAGCCGCCCAACAGTTTGTTGCGGTGCGCATCTGGCCCGCCAGTGCCTACACCCGCATCACATTGGAAGCCTCGCAGGCGATGAAATACAAACATTTCACGCTTGATAACCCCGCCCGCCTGGTGGTGGATATCGAAGGTGCCACGCTCAATAATGTTTTGCAGACCATCGCCGCCAAAGTGCAGCGCCGCGATCCTTATATCGCCAATATCCGCGTCGGCCAAAACACCGCTACCACCGTGCGCGTGGTGATTGATTTGAAACAGGCGGTTAATCCGCAAGTATTCACGCTCGCGCCGGTTGCCAATTTCCGCAACCGCCTGGTGATTGACCTCTACCCCTCTGCCGCCACGGCGATGGCCGCCGAAGCCGACGACCCGCTGATGGCGCTGTTGAACGACTATTCCAAAGGCAAAATCCGCAACGACGGCACCGGCACCGGCACACCGCCGGTAAAAGAACGCGCACCGGTAATTGTTGACACGCCCTCACCCACACCGCGATCGCCCAACCGCCGCCCGATTATCGTACTCGACCCCGGCCACGGCGGCGAAGACCC
>CAYVIS010000296.1:0-2125 GCA_964451565.1 uncultured Neisseria sp. | reverse complement strand
GAAAAGATAATAACCCACATCGGCCAGATAAGCGCCGAAAAGGCCGCCGAGGTTGTGTACGCTGTCGTCGGCGGGCACGCTGCGCGACCAAGCCGGGTCGTCCATGGTGAAGCTGGCCAGCGACAGCGCCACATACGCCGTGGCCACCAAGCCGAGCAGCCACAAAGTGTCGTTAATCAGGTTCACCACATGGGCGGGGCGGGCTTTTTTGGCATCATTTTTCACCACGCCTTTGGGGCGGCGCGGCAGCTTGGTGTCGGCCACCGTTTTCGCGTTTGCCTTGGGCGCGCTTTTGCTGGGAGATTTTGCGGATGCTTTGGGGGATTTTGTAGCCATAATATTCTGTGCGCGAGGCCGTCTGAAACGTCAGGCGGCGCGGCATGTGCGGAAACGCTTTGAAAAGGTGGTAAAAACGCGAAATTATACAATATTATGCGCAGGGTAGGGGAAAGGCCGTCTGAAAGTGTCGCTTTCAGACGGCCTGATTGGGTTGCAGAATGTATAGCGGATTAAATTTGAATCAAGACAAGGCAAACCAACGCTGTATGGCTGCAAATTTAATTCACGATAATCACCACAGATTGCTGATGAAAATTGCCAACACCACCAGCGGCACCAAATATTTCACATAGGCAAACCAGATATTGACCGTGCGCCGGTTGCCCTTGTGCAGCAGCTCGTCTTTCGCTTCTTCTTTCATCACAAAGCCGACAAACAGCGCCGAGCCCAGCGCGGTGAGCATAAACAGAATATTGCCGCTCAGATAATCGAAGGCATCGAAAATGTTTTTGCCGAAAATGCGCACATGCTGCCACGGCCCGTAGCTGAGAATAGCGGGCAGATTGCCAAACAGAAAAATCACGCCGAGCACAATGCCGATGGCCGCCTTGCGGCGCATGCGGGTTTTTTCCTGCAAAGTGGTAATCAACACCTCATAAATCGTCAGCGAAGTGGTGAGCGCGGCAATCAGCAGCAGCGAGAAAAACACCACCGCAAACAGCGGCCCCATCCACATATGCGAAAACACAATCGGCAGGCTTTGAAATACCAAAGTCGGCCCCGAATCGGGCGCAACGCCGAAGCTGAACAGCGACGGAAAAATCATAAAGCCCGCCAACACGGCGATAATGGTGTTGGTAAACGCCGTAATCACCGCCGTCTGCACCAGATTTTCGCCTTTATCCAGATAGCTCGATAAAGTAATCATCACGCCGAAACCGAGGCTCAGCGCGAAGAAAACCTGCCCCAACACAAACACAAACAGCTTGGGCGTAATCTTGCTGAAATCGGGCGTGAGATAAAATTCCACCCCCGCCATCGCGCCGGGCAGGGTCAGGTTGCGCACCACCATAAAAATCAGAAACACAAACAGCAGCGGCATCAGATATTTGGCCGCTTTTTCAATGCCGCCAATCACGCCTTTCACCAAAATCCATTGGTTCAGCAAGACAAACAGCAACGTGTAAAACGCAATCTGCCACGGGCTGCTTTCAATCTGTTTGGCAAAAAAAGCCTTAGTGGCTGCGGCATCGAGCGGCGCGGACACATCCAGCCCGCCGCCGATGATGTTGACGATATAGCTGATCACCCAGCCTGCCAACACCATATAATAAGCCATAATCCCAAACGCGCCCGCCAGCCCCAGCCAGCCCACCGTTTTCCAGATTTTCGGCACCGGCTTGCCGTTGAGGCTGCCGCCAAACGCATCCAGCGCATTCATGCCCTTGCGGCGGCCGATGACGTTTTCCACCAGAATCATCGGAATACCGATGACAAACATGGCCAGGCAAAACAGCAACACATACGCGCCGCCGCCGTTTTCGCCGACCAAATAAGGAAAGCGCCAAGTGGCGCCGAAACCGACGGTGGCGCCGGCCACCGTGAGGATATACGTCAACCGGCTCGACCAGGTTTGACGTGGGGCGGATACAGACATTTTATTTCTTCGTTCAATATCAAAGCGCAATATTATACGCCTGCGGCATGGCGGTATTTGACTGAAAGCGGAAAGCGAAAGCAGCGGATTTCACTGGCTGTTTTCAATAATGTGGCGGATTTTGCTGCAGGGTGAGGCCGTCTGAAAAAGGATTCAGGTGAAAAGCCTGTTTGTGGGGCGGCAGGATAT
>CAYVIS010000295.1:0-2143 GCA_964451565.1 uncultured Neisseria sp. | reverse complement strand
TTGGCGGCGGCATACACGGCCAATTCGCCTTTGGCTTGCGACAGGGCTTTTTCCAGCGTTTTGGTCTGGGCGGCGTTGGCCTGAATTTTGGCGAGCACGTCTTTTTCGGTTTGCGCTTTCACTTCGCCGATGATGTCGCGCACCAAGCGCTCTTGGTTTTGCGCCCATTGCAAGGCGTTGAGGCCGGTGATGGCTTCGAGGCGGCGGATGCCTGCGGCGATGCCGCCTTCGGAAACGATTTTAAACAGGCCGATGTCGCCGGTGCGGGCAACGTGGGTGCCGCCGCACAATTCGGTGGAAAAATCGCCCATTTTCAACACGCGCACTTCGTCGCCGTATTTTTCACCAAACAGCATCATCGCGCCGGCTTTTTGCGCGTCGTCCATGCTCATCACGGCGGCATCTACGGCCACGTTGGCGAGGATGGCGGCATTCACGCGGCGTTCGACTTCGGCAATTTCTTCCGCGCTCACGGCTTGCGGGTGGGAAATGTCAAAACGGGTCAGTTCGGCGGTTACCAGCGAGCCTTTTTGCTCGACGTGGGTGCCGAGCACGTCGCGCAGGGCTTTGTGCATCAGGTGGGTGGCGCTGTGGTTGCGCATATTGGCGTTGCGCACGTCGCTGTCGATTTTGGCGGTAACGGCGTCGCCCACGTTCAGACGGCCTGATACCAACATGCCGAATTGGCCGTTGACGGTGGCTTTGATTTTTTGGGTGTCGCGCACTTCAAAGCGGTTGTCGCCGCTGAAAATATAGCCGACGTCGCCCACTTGGCCGCCGCTTTCGGCGTAGAACGGGGTGAAATCAATCACCACCGCGCCGCTGTCGCCTTCAGTCAGGCTGTCAATCGCTTCGCCGTCTTTATATAAGGCGATGACGGTAGCTTCGGTTTGGCGCTCGCTATAGCCTTTAAATTCGGTGTCTTGGCCGTCATACGCCAGTTGCGCGTTGGCTTTGAAACTTTGTGCGGCGCGGGCGCGGGTGCGCTGGGCTTCCATTTCGCGCTCGAAACCGGCTTCGTCCATGTCGATATTGCGCTCGCGGCAGATGTCGGCGGTGAGGTCGTAGGGGAAACCGTAGGTGTCGTAGAGCTTGAAAATCACCGCGCCGTCGAGTTTGCTCACGCCGCCTTGCAGCGCGTCTTCCAGCAAGGCCATGCCGGTTTCGAGGGTTTGGGCGAAGCGGGTTTCTTCGTTTTTCAGCGCTTCTTCGATTTGGCTTTGTTTTTCCTGCAATTCGGGATAAGCCGCGCCCATTTCGGCCACCAAATCTTTCACCAGTTTATGGAAAAAGGTTTGTTTCTGGCCGAGTTTGTAACCGTGGCGCACGGCGCGGCGGATGATGCGGCGCAACACATAACCGCGGCCTTCGTTGCTCGGCAACACGCCGTCGGCAATCAGGAATGAGCAGGCGCGGATGTGGTCGGCGATGACTTTCAGGCTCGGCACTTCTATGCTGAATTCGGTGCCGGTTTCGCGCGCGGCGGCTTTGAGCAGGTTTTGAAACAAGTCGATGTCGTAGTTGGCATGTACATGCTGCATCACTGCGGCCATGCGCTCCAAGCCCATGCCGGTATCGACGCTGGGTTTGGGCAGCGGGTTCATGGTGCCGCTCTCATCGCGGTTAAACTGCATGAATACGCAGTTCCAAATTTCAATAAAGCGGTCGCCGTCTTCTTCGGCACTTCCCGGCGGGCCGCCCCAGATGTGGTCGCCGTGGTCGTAGAACACTTCCGAGCAAGGGCCGCAGGGGCCGGTGTCGCCCATTTGCCAGAAATTGTCGCTGGCGAATTTCGCGCCTTTGTTGTCGCCGATGCGGATGATTTTTTCGGCAGGCAGGCCGATTTCGTTGAGCCAAATATTGTAGGCTTCGTCGTCTTCGGCATACACGGTGGCGAGCAGTTTTTCTTTCGGCAGGTTTAGCCAATCGGGCGAGGTGAGGAATTCCCAAGCAAAATGAATGGCATCGCGTTTGAAATAATCGCCGAAGCTGAAATTGCCCATCATTTCAAAAAAGGTGTGGTGGCGGGCGGTGTAGCCCACGTTTTCCAAATCGTTGTGCTTGCCGCCGGCGCGCACGCATTTTTGGGCGGTGGTGGCGCGGCTGTAGGGGCGTTTGTCGAAGCCGAGAAACACGTCTTTAA
>CAYVIS010000294.1:0-2146 GCA_964451565.1 uncultured Neisseria sp. | reverse complement strand
AACCATTATCATCTTCTTAGCCTAACGTTACCATTTCAATCTGCTCCATGCTGCGTCCGAGAAAACGCTCGCCGATGGTGCGGAAACGCAGCGGAATATCGCTCACATAAAAACGGTAATCCGGCGCGGGGTTGTCGGTGTTGAGCAAATCGGCAGCGGCCAGCGCTTTGGCTGCCGCTTCGGCGGTAGTGAGGGCCGAATCCACCAGCGCGATGCCGGGCGCTTCGGCGTGAATCAACGGCTTGAGCAACGGATAATGGGTGCAGCCGAGCACCAGCGTGTCGATATTGTCGGCCAGTAGCGGCTTGAGGTATTCGCGTGCGGTGAGGCGGGTCACTTCATGGTCGAGCCAGCCCTCTTCCACCAACGGCACCAGCAGGGGCGCGGCCTGCGATTGCACGCGCGTATCGGGGTTGCGGCTGTGGATGGCGCGCGCATAAGCATTGCTGTTGACAGTGGTGCTAGTGGCAATCACGCCGATGTGGTTGGTGCGCGTGGTGGCCAGCGCTGCTTCCGCGCCTGCGGTAATCACATCCAACACCGGCATATTGCCCGCCATCGCGCGCACTTTCTGCCCGGCCACGGCTGCGATGGTGTTGCAGGCAATCACCAGCGCTTTCACGTCGTTTTGCAGCAGAAATTCAACGATTTGCGCGGTGAAGGTTTCGATGGTGGCACGCGATTTCACGCCGTAGGGCACGCGAGCGGTGTCGCCGAAATAGACGATGTTTTCCATCGGCAGCCGCTCCATCAGCGCGCGCACATTGGTCAGCCCGCCGACGCCGGAATCGAATACGCCAATGGGGCGTTGTTTGGTATTGCTCATAATGGTATCTTCACGAATAGGGTCTTGCAGGCCGTCTGAACGGCAAAACCGTATTGTACACCGTTTCAGACGGCCGCCAAGCCGTGTAAATCGGGAAACTTTACGGTAATTTATCCATCCATAAGGTTTGCAAAGCACTTGAATTACCGCATAATTAAAGTTTGCGATATTTCATTAAGGTAACACATGAGCCAAAGCGCGCCGATTTCCCGTTTTCTGCCCGACGAAGCCGCCACCGCGGCGCTGGGCGCAAGCTGGGCCGAATCGCTGGCCGCGCCTTTGGTGGTGTATCTGCACGGCGATTTGGGCGCAGGCAAAACCACCTTCACCCGCGGCCTGCTGCGCGGCCTCGGCCACAGCGGCGCGGTGAAAAGCCCCACCTACGCCATTGTGGAAAGCTACCCGCTCGCCGCGCTGACGCTGCACCATTTCGACCTCTACCGCTTCAGCATCCCCGAAGAATGGGAAGATGCGGGGCTGGACGAACTATTCGACGGCAACAGCGTCTGCCTGATTGAATGGCCGCAACAAGGCAGCGGCTTTGTGCCCGATGCCGACCTCACCGTTGCACTCGCCCAAGCCGACAACGGCAGAATGTGTACCCTCACCGCCCACACACCCGAAGGCCAACAAAGTTTAGAAGCATGGTTGAATTAACTCGCCGCCAAATCGTCCGCCGCGCCGCCGCAGGCCTCTTGTTTACCGTCACCCCGGTTGCCGCCCTGGCCAAAGCCGCCCAACAATTCGTTGCCGTGCGTATCTGGCCCGCCAGCGCCTACACCCGCATCACGCTGGAAGCCGCGCAGGCAATGAAATACAAACATTTCACCCTCGACAACCCCGCCCGCTTGGTGGTCGACATCGAAGGCGCCACCCTCAACACAGTTTTGCAAACCATCGCCACCAAAGTGCAGCGCAGCGACCCCTATATCGCCAACATCCGCGTCGGCCAAAACACCGCCACCACCGTGCGCGTGGTGATTGATTTAAAACAGGCCGTCAACCCGCAGGTATTCACCCTCGCGCCGGTGGCCAACTTCCGCAACCGCCTCGTCATCGACCTCTACCCCTCTGCCGCCGCCGCGCTGGCCGCCGAAGCCGACGACCCGCTGATGGCCTTGCTCAACGACTATTCCAAAGGCCGCATCCGCAGCGACGGCACCAGCAACAACGGTGCCGTGCCGCCGGTGAACGAGCGCCAACCCGCCATTATCGACCCCCCCTCGCCCTCGCCGCGCCCGCTCAACCGCAAACCGATTATCGTGCTCGACCCCGGCCACGGCGGCGAAGACCCCGGCGCCGTCGGCCCCAGCGGCCTGC
>CAYVIS010000293.1:0-2218 GCA_964451565.1 uncultured Neisseria sp. | reverse complement strand
GGCGTCACCGACCCCTTGGGCGGCATCAACTCGCTGTGGCCGCTGTTCGGTATCGGCAACCAAATGTTGGCCGGTATCGCTCTGATTATGATTAGCGTCGTATTGGTGAAAATGAAAAAAGAGCGCTTCGTGTGGGTGCCGCTTGTGCCCGCGCTCGGTCTGCTGGTGGTGACAACGGTAGCCTGCCTGCAAAAACTGTTTGACGCCGATGCACGCGTCAGCTTCATGGCACACGCCGCCAAATACCGCGAAGCCGCCGCTGCGGGTGAAATTCTGGCACCGGCCAAAGATTTGGTGCAGATGAACCAGATTGTGCTCAACGATTATGTGAATTCAGGTTTGGCGCTGGCTTTCCTCGCCGTGGTGATTTTTATCGCCATCTACGGCCTGCAAGTAGCTTTGAAAGCCCGCAAAATCGCTTGGCCGACTGCCAAAGAAGTACCGGCGGTTTACCGTAATGAGGTGCAAACCCATGAAGCCCAATCCTGATTGGAAAGGCCGTCTGAAAAGCGCGTTAAACAAAGCGCGCATTTTCGCCTACTACATGGCAGGCATTCCGGATTACGACAATTACGTCGCCCAACAGCGCAAACACAATGCCGCTGCACCGGTAATGAGCAAGCTGGAATTTCTGGATTACTGCCACAACCGCAGAAACGGCAACGGCCGCTGCTGCTGAAACCAACCGGCAGACGCTGCATTTGCTTAATCCTTAATGCACTAACAATCTGTCCGCCACCCAACCCCGCATTCGTGCGGGGTTTTTCTGTCTGCCTGCCGGGATTTCAGACGGCCTTTATAGAATATCGGCACAATATTGGTCACTACTGTTGTTAAAAAATCATCAGGCCGTCTGAAAAGATTGATATACCGCAATCGCACGACAAACGAATATCAATCAACCACTTCCGCCCGCTTTTCCGCCTTTTCCGCCGCACCGGCCATTGTTGCCCTTTTGATTTGACGCAAACCGACACCAGTTCTCTTTGTTAAGCGCTTACATTTTTTTGTGCAGATATGTTAACCTTGCGCTGACACGAAAAATACTACCCATCACTACATTAAAATATTAACGAAATTCGTTTGATTTTATTTAACCTCAACTAACCTTCTTAAGGATATGCCATGAAACACTTAAAAACGTTTCTCCTCTGGGGCATCGTGGTTTTGGTCGGCCTGGCCGCCTTTACCACGCTTGCCATGAGCAGGGGCGAGCAGGTGAGCGCGGTATGGATGGTGGTGGCCGCCATCTCCGTATATTGCATCGCCTACCGCTTCTACAGCCTTTTCATCGCCAAACAGGTGATGGAATTGGATGCCAACCGTCTCACGCCCGCCGAGCGCCATAACGACGGCCTCGACTATGTGCCGACGCACAAAGGCGTGTTGTTCGGCCACCACTTCGCCGCCATTGCAGGCGCCGGCCCCTTGGTCGGCCCCGTGTTGGCTGCGCAGATGGGTTATCTGCCGGGCACATTATGGATTATTTTCGGTGTGGTGTTTGCCGGTGCCGTGCAGGATATGATGGTGCTCTTCGTGTCGATGCGTCGCGACGGCCGTTCGCTCGGCGACATCGTCAAGCAAGAGCTGGGCACCACCGCCGGTGTGATTGCCTCTATCGGTATTTTGATGATTATGATCATCATCATGGCCGTGTTGGCGCTGATTGTGGTGAAAGCGCTGACCCACAGCCCGTGGGGCACGTTTACCATCGCCGCCACCATGCCGATTGCGCTGTTTATGGGCATCTACACCCGCTACATCCGCCCCGGCAAAATCGGCGAAATTTCCATCGTCGGCTTTATTTTGCTGATGCTCGCGATTGTGTATGGTGAGAATGTGGCACAAAGCTCATACGCACACTGGTTCGACCTCACCGGCGTGCAGCTCACTTGGGCGATTATGATTTACGGCTTTATTGCCGCAGTATTGCCGGTGTGGCTGTTGCTCACCCCGCGCGATTATCTGTCTACCTTCCTCAAAATCGGCACCATCATCGGTTTGGCCATCGGCATCATCATTGTCAGCCCCGCGCTGGAAATGCCCGCCGTCACCAAATTTGTCGACGGCACCGGCCCGGTATTCTCAGGCAATCTGTTCCCGTTCCTGTTTATCACCATCGCCTGTGGTGCGGTATCCGGCTTCCATGCGCTGATTTCTTCTGGCACCACCCCGAAAATGATTGAAAACGAAACCCATGTGCGCATGATCGGCTACG
>CAYVIS010000292.1:0-2220 GCA_964451565.1 uncultured Neisseria sp. | reverse complement strand
CCATATAGCGCAGCTGACCGACCAAAATTCCACCGCATGTTAAAAATCACGCCCAACAATCTTCACGAAACCCTCAGCCGCCACCTCGAAACCACCGATTTCGTGCGCCTGCTCGACGGCCTCACGCATTATCTGCGCCGCGGCGGCCAGCGCCATGCTGCCCGGCGCTTCGATATCTTTATCGAAACGCTGGATAAAGACCGTGAATTGTGCCGCACTTTTGCCAACCGCTTCCACGTGTGGCTGTCGAAAGTGCACGTTTACCCGGCGCTGGTCGGTTTGGGCATCTTCTCGCGCAGCGGTTTCAGCCGCGAAATCGCCATCCGCTTGTATGAACGCTTTTTCCCTTCATTCAAAGAGCTCAACAACCTGCGCGATGTGTTTCTGCACCTCTTCCGCAGCAGCCGCGATGAAAAATGGCTGCAAACCCTGAGCCTGCGCCAATGGATGAGCCTCTACGGCCTGCTGATTGAATGCACCGAGCCCGAAATCGCCCAAGCCGCCTCGCGCCAACTCACCCAAGCGCGTCTACATGCCTTAGAAATGCTGGCGATTTGGGTAGCCGCCGAAGAGCTGGAGCCCGACTTTATCCGCATCGATCCCAAACTGATGGATGTGGATTCCGCATTCGTGGCGCTGCAACGCGAAATCGCCCTCTTGGTCGAACATTACCGCACCCCCGGCAACCAAACACCCTACGATACCGCCCATGTGGAAGTGATGTTGGCGCAATGCCGCACCAAAGTGGAGCGGCTGCGCCGAAAAGGCGGCGGTGCGGGCGCGGGTTCTTCGGTAAAAGTGGCGCATCTGCTGGAGCGCCTGACGCAAACGCTCGACCGCCTCAAAATCCTGCTCGATATCCAAATCAGCGCCGACGCCACCCTGCGCAACCGCCAAACCACCATTCTGATGAACTCCATGACCATGGCCGCCGTCGAGCAACACAGCACCGGCCTGTTGCGCCAGCGCAGCGTAAAAATGCTCGCCAAAAGCATCAGCGACAACACCAGCGACCACGGCGAACACTACATCACCCGCGACAGACGCGGCTATTGGGGCATGCTGCGCTCGGCAGTGGGCGGCGGCATCCTGATTGCGCTGATGGCCTTAAACAAAATCCACATCGGCAACCTCGGCTTCGGCGAATTCACCGCCTCGCTGCTCGGCGGCCTCAATTACGGCATCGGCTTCATGATTATCCACATGCTGCATTTCACCGTCGCCACCAAGCAGCCCGCCATGACCGCCGCCAGCTTTGCCGAAGAAGTCGAACGCAACGACAAAGGCCGCGCCGTCAACAGAAAGCTCGCCCAACTGCTGATTGACGTGGCCCGCTCGCAAACCGTAGCCGTATTCGGCAACGTGAGCGTCGCCATCGTATTGGCCGGGTTGATTGCCTGGCTGGTGGCCGACCAAACCGGCGCGCCGCTGCTGAGCAACGACAACATTGCCTACCAGCTCAAATCGCTGCAACCGTTTACCCAGCCCACGCTTTGGTATGCCGCCATTGCAGGCATCTGGCTGTTTTGCTCCGGCATCATTTCCGGCTTTTTCGACAACCGCGCCGACTACCTCAACCTGCGCCGCCGCCTCACCGTGCAGCCCCTGTTGAAAAAAATCCTGCCCGTCGGCCTGCGCGAACGCGTCGCCGACTATCTGCACAACCACTACGGCTCGCTGATGGGCAACTTCTGCTTCGGCATGCTGCTGGGCATGACCGGCTGGGTCGGCCACCTGCTGCACCTGCCGCTCGACATCCGCCACGTCGCTTTCTCCTCCGCCAACCTCGGCTACACCGCCGTCAGCGGCTACCCCGGCTTTTTCACCGTGCTCGTCAGCTTCATCGGCGTGCTGCTCATCGGCTTAGTCAACCTGTGGGTCAGCTTCACCCTCGCCCTACTCGTTGCCCTGCGCTCGCGCGACACCGGCATCAGCAGCCTGCCCGATTTGCTCAGCAGCGTTTGGCAGCAAATCAAAGCCAACCCGCTCAACCTGATTTTCCCGATTGAATCACCGACGCAAATGGTGAAAAACGCCAAATCCAATTTGGCCGAAAAAGCCGATAAAGAGAAAGAATAGTCTGCCGAAAATACCCAAGCCGTCTGAAAGCATCAGCCATGCTTTCAGACGGCTTGGATATTCGATTGATGTTGTTTACTCCACTTCAGGTGGCTGTGCCTGTCGGAGCCGTTTCATCATCAACAAGCAGACAACCCGAAC
>CAYVIS010000291.1:0-2221 GCA_964451565.1 uncultured Neisseria sp. | reverse complement strand
TTTCAGACGGCCTCACATTTCAGACGGCCTCACATTTCAGACGGCCTCACATTTCAGACGGTCAAACCTTCAAAAGCATAAATAAACTGGCGTGTAAAATCATGTTAGGTTATGATATTTCCTTTGTTGTCAAAGTTGCCGGATTGGCCGGTTTGAAACCGGCGGTAGATTTTTTTGGAGAGATTATGAATGCGGTAGTCATTGCCGTGGCCGTGATGCTGATTTTGTCGGTGGCGCGGGTGCATGTGGTATTGAGTTTGCTGTTGGGTGCGTTGGCCGGCGGCTTGATGGGTGGTTTGGGCTTGGCCAAAACCATGGAAGTGTTTCAAACCGGCTTGGCCAACGGCGCGCAGATTGCCTTGTCGTATGCCATGCTGGGTGCGTTTGCGGTGGCGATTGCCCATTCCGGTCTGCCGCAAACGTTGGCCAATGCGGTAATCCGTAAGTTGGACAACAGCCATGTGCGCGACAGCGTGCCCAGCCGTGTCAATTGGGTGAAATGGGGTTTGCTGCTGGCGCTGTTGGCCATGAGCGTGATGAGCCAAAACCTGATTCCGATTCATATCGCCTTTATCCCGCTGATTATTCCGCCGTTGCTGTTGGTATTCAACCGCATGCAGGTTGACCGCCGGCTGTTGGCCTGTTTGATGACGTTCGGTTTGGTCACCACCTATATGTGGCTGCCTTACGGTTTCGGTGAAATCTTTTTGAAACAGATTCTGCTGGGTAACATCACTAAAGCAGGTTTGGATGTGGCAGGCATCAACGTGATGGCGGCAATGAGCATTCCGGCTTTGGGCATGGTGGCCGGTTTGCTGATTGCGGTGTTGATCAGCTACCGCCGCCCGCGCCTGTATCAGAACACGGCAGCAGATATGGCGGCCAACCAACAAGCCGCTGCGCAGCCGCAGATTTCGGCTTACCGTAGCACGGTGGCTTTGGTGGCGATTGTGGTGTCGTTTGTGGTGCAGTTGTGGGCGGATTCGCTGTTGCTGGGCGCGATGGTGGGTTTTGCCGTGTTTATGGCTTTGGGTGTGGTGCGCTGGGGTGAGGCCGACAGCGTGTTCAACAGCGGCGTGAAGATGATGGCGATGATTGGTTTCATCATGATTACCGCGCAGGGCTTTGCCGAGGTGATGAAGGCGACCGGCCAAATCGAGCCGCTGGTTACCGCTTCTGCCGAAATGTTTGCGGGCAATAAAGGCATGGCGGCGCTGGTGATGCTGCTGGTCGGTCTGTTGGTGACGATGGGCATCGGCAGTTCGTTTTCCACTTTGCCGATTATTGCCGCGATTTACGTGCCGCTGTGTGTGGGCATGGGTTTTTCGCCGATGGCAACCGTGGCGATTATCGGCACCGCCGGTGCGCTGGGTGATGCCGGTTCGCCCGCTTCCGATTCCACGCTGGGCCCCACCGCCGGTTTGAATATTGACGGCCAACATGACCACATGCGCGATACGGTGATTCCGACCTTCCTGCACTACAACCTGCCGTTGATGGTGTCTGGCTGGATTGCGGCGATGGTGTTGTAATGGGGACTGAGGCTTTGGAAGCGCGCATTGTCGAACTGGAGATTCAGACGGCCTTGCAGGAAGATTTAATCGGCAGCCTCAACGATACGGTGGCCAAAATGCAGCAGACGTTGGACTTGCAGCAGGCGCAGCTGCGTTTGCTGTATCAGCGCCTGCAAGACCGCAATCCGGGCGGCGGCACCGATAATTATGATGCGGCCAACGAAATTCCGCCGCATTATTAAATAGCTTTAAATAACGTTACAACAGCCCTTTGAGGCTGTTTTTTTGTTGCTTTATCGGAAGAGGGTGGACAGTTGCAACCGATTCGATTTAAATGATTCGCATGAGGTGTTTTGTTCAGTCTCATCGCCATATTTTGCGCGAACAGCGCATTTGCCGGGCAAAGTGCCTGGCTTGCGGTGTTTTTTTGCAATGGCACTTTTCGCACAAAAAACCTGAGTGATTCTGAATGGTTGAGAAACCTTTGAGTGAACGAAAAAATAAAACAGCACTCAAAAGCCAAATGTATTGTCAGGCAATAGTTTGCTGCCGAGTGCAGATGTGCATGTACAACCCAGTGGCTGATGCCTGATTTATCATTTGGTTTCGTTAAGCTGCTGGGGGTGATTCAGCAGGCGAAGGCCGTCTGAAAGAGCGCCCGAACAGACGCAGATAGATAAATCCATAAGAAGCGAATATAGTGAATA
>CAYVIS010000290.1:0-2230 GCA_964451565.1 uncultured Neisseria sp. | reverse complement strand
GGCGGTTTTTCAGCAATTCGTTGCCGATGGCCTGCACCAAGTGGGTTTTGCCCAAACCGGTGCTGCCATACAGGAAAAACGGGTTGTAGCCCTGGCCGGGGTTTTCCGAGATGGATTGGGCGGCGGCGGCGGCAATGCGGTTGCCCTTGCCTTCCACCAAAGTGTCGAAAGTATAGTCGGCGGAAAGATTGGTTTGCGTATAACGCTGCGCCTGCTGCTCTTGCGACGGGCTTTTCTTCGGTTTGGGCGCGGGTTGGGCGGCGGTTTCGACCGGCGCTTTGTCACGGCTTTCGGGCGGCAGTTGCTTGAGGCGTTCCGCCAAAATAGCCTGCGCGCTCTTGGCCGCTGCGGGTTTGTTTTCCGATGCAGGCGCGGCTGTTTCCGGTGTGATGCGTTCGGGCGCCGCGGCCGCCTCTTCCGCCATCGGATAAGCCTGCCCGCGTCCGGCTTTAAACAGCAAGCCCGCCTGCTCGGGTGCGATTTCCGCACACACCGCCTCAATCGCGCCTGCAAACTGGTTTTTCAACATATTGCTGGCAAACTGGCTTTTGCTGTAAACCACCCAAGCGCCGTTTTCCTCGCCCACGGTCAACGGCGCAATCCAGGTGTCGAACTGTTGCGGCGTTAAAGTCTGGTGAAGTCGGCGGAGGCACTGCGGCCAGAATTCTGCAAGCGTCATGAATCAAACTCAAAATAGGATTTCATCGGCACCGAAAGCTGCTCCATCATTCCACATGGTCAAGCGCTTTCAAAGGCCGTCTGAAAAGAATAAAATCAATGCATTGCAGCCATTCCCAACGACAAATCGGCGCTTCCGGAAAAGGCTGCTGCAAAGATTTACGGATTATACCGAAGTTTATCCACAACCGCCATTGCCGCGTTATTGTGACGCGATTGCAACGCCGCGTGCTTTTTACACACAAGTCACTTATATTGATTGACAAAAGTCCTAAATTCAGGTGTAATTTATGGTTTGATTTTCAGATAAAGTTTAGGAAACAAACATGAAACGCACTTATCAACCTTCCGTTACCCGCCGCAAACGCACCCACGGCTTCCTGGTTCGCTCCAAAACCCGCGGTGGCCGCGCCGTATTGGCTGCCCGTCGCGCCAAAGGCCGCAAACGCCTGGCCGTTTAATGTGGAACAGCGCTTCGGCAAGCATTATCGCTTATTAAAAACGGATGATTTTTCATCCGTTTTTGCGTTCAGAAATCAACGCAGCAGAAGCCTGCTGCAGGTTTTGCAATCGGGCGACAACGGCTTGGAGCATGCACGACTCGGTTTGGTGGTGAGCAAAAAAGCCGCCAAACGTGCCAACCGCCGCAATTATATGAAACGCGTGATTCGCGAATGGTTCCGCCAACACAAAGCCGCCCTGCCGCCGCATGATTTTATTGTGCGGGTGCGCCAAGGCTTTGACCGGCGCAATGCAGACGAAGCGCGCAGCCAACTGGCCGAGCTGATGACAAAAAGGCGCTGACTGATGCTGGCAAAAATCATGCTGGGATTCATCCGTTTTTACCAATATGCCATCAGCCCGCTGATTCCGCCGCGCTGCCGCTTCACGCCCACTTGCTCGCAATATGCGGTTGAAGCGATTCGCAAACACGGCGCACTCAAAGGCGGCTGGCTCGCGGCGAAACGTATTGCGCGCTGCCACCCCTTCGGCGGCTGCGGCCACGACCCCGTTCCTTAATGCAAATCGATGATGCCCAAACCGCGCATTTGCCCCACTACCCGAGCGGCACAACCGGCAACCGGACAGACCTGTTTTTCTGTTCTTTTTTAGCGGTTTATATATAATGGCCGTCTGAAACCACGGCGACACGCCTCACCCATTTCGTACCATCAGGAAAAACTCATGGATTTTAAAAGACTTATGGCCTTTTTCGCCGTTGCACTGGTGATTTTGCTCGGCTGGGAAAAAATGTTCCCCGCCCCCAAACCCACCGCCGCGCAACAACAGGCGGCGCAAAGCCAGCAGCAAGCAGCCACACAGGCTGCCGATGCCGCCGTTCCGGCATTGGGCACCACCACTCCGATTACCGTTACCACCGACACGGTGAAAGCCGTCATTGACGAGAAAAGCGGCGACCTGCGCCAACTGACTTTGCTGAAATACAACGCCAGCAGCGACGAAAACAAAGACTTCACCCTGTTTGACGACAGCAAAGCCTACACTTATGTCGCTCAAGCCGACCTGCTGGATGCCAACGGCCAATCGGTCT
>CAYVIS010000289.1:0-2270 GCA_964451565.1 uncultured Neisseria sp. | reverse complement strand
TTCGATAAAGCCGAAGCCCAGTGCGGCGAGGGCGTCGATGTATTGGCCGTTTTTGTCGAGCCCGGCGGCGAGGCCGACGGGGTTGGGCAGCGCCAAGCCCATCAGGCGGGTGGGGCAGGTTTGGCGGTTGACGGCGGGCAGCAGGCCGAGCTTGTAGGCGCGGTTGAGGCCGTGCAGGGTGAGGTGGTGGGCGTGTTCGGCGTCGAGTTTGAATAATAGTTTGCGGGCGAGTGAATACATAGCAAAAGGCCGTCTGAAAGAATTCGAGTGGCGCGATTTTACCGAAAAATGCGGATTAAGGCTATGTTTTGTTTGGTATTATGGTGAATTAAATTTGAATCAAAACAAGGCGGTGAGCCGCAGCCAATACAGCTAGTACGGCAAGGCAGGCCAACGCTGTATGGGTTCACTGTGATTCACTATAATCGGGTGCTTTGGGTGAATTAAGGCCGTCTGAAAGCTTTCTTTCAGACGGCCTGTTTGATTTTGCCTATTTTACCAGATTTGTTCGCGGGCTTCGTCGAGCTGCGATTTGAGCTCGGTGCCGAAACGGCGGCCAATCAGGCTGTAGAACGGGTCTTCGGGGGTGTAGTCGACCAGCTCGGGTGCTTTGACGACATCGCGTGCGACGCTGTAGATGCTGCCGAAGTCGTCAATCAGCCCCACTTGTTTGGCTTCGTTGCCGGTGTAGATGCGGCCGCTGAAGAGGTCGGGGTGTTGGGTTTCATCGAGGCGGTTGCCGCGGCCGAGTTTCACGGCTTTGATGAATTCTTGATGGATGTCGGCCAGCATTTGCTCCCAGATGCGGGTTTGCTCGGGCGTTTCGGGTGAGAAGGGGTCGCCCATGCCTTTGTTGCTGCCGGCGGTTTTCAGACGGCGTTTGACGCCGATTTTGTCCATCAGGCCGGTGAAGTCGAAGCCGCCGCCAATCACGCCGATGCTGCCCACCATGCTGGAGGGGTCGGCGTAGATTTTGTCGGCGGCGGCGGCGATGTAGTAGCAGCCGGAAGCGCACACGTCTTCAGCCACGACATACAGCGGAATATTCGGGTGTTGCGCTTTCAGACGGCGGATTTCGTTGAAGGCGATGTTGGACACCACGGGCGAGCCGCCGGGGCTGTTGGCGCGGATGATGATGCCTTTGACGCGCGAGTTGCCATAGGCCGCTTCCAAAGAATCGCGCAACATCTGCACTTGGTCTTGGTAGTTGTTGCCGCCGATGGCGCCGCTGAGCGAAATTACGGCGGTGTGGTTTTTGGTGCTGCCCGCCAGCGCGTTGCGCTCGCTGCTGCCGCTGCGCAGGCTGACAATCAGCGACAGGAAGACCAGCAGCCAAACCAGCCGCCAGATGTTGCGCCACAAGCGGCTGCGGCGCTGCTCTTTATAGGATTCGAGCAGGGCTTCGCGCAAGGTGTCGCGCTCCCAGCTGCTGCCGGGGGCGGGCGCGTTGTCGGAGTCGCCGTTGCGGCGGATGCGGTATTGCATGATGTTTTCCTGTGGTTGGGAACGGCTTATTGTAGGCGGTTTGAGGCCGTCTGAAAACCGTTACAGCGCGGCCAGAAAGTCGGGCAGCTCGGCCAGACTGTCGAGCACGGCCAAACAGGGGGCGCTTTGCAGGCGTTCGGCGTTGTGTGCACCGGTACTCACCGCCACAGCGCGGGCGCGGGCATGGGCGGCCATTTCCAAATCGAAGGTGGTGTCGCCGACCACGAGGGCTTCAGACGGCATCAAGCCCAATTCGTCGCAAAGCGCCAACACCATATCGGGCGCGGGTTTCGACGGGCATTCGCTGGCGCAGCGGGTGGCGAGCCAATAATCGGCGGTGCCGGTTTGGGCGATGGCGCCATCGAGCCCGGTGCGGCCTTTGCCGGTGGCCACCGCTAGCCAATAGCCTTGCTGCTTGAGCGTTTCGAGGCAGGGGATGGCGCTGTCGAACAGGCGCATGTTGTGGTTGTTGGGGTTGAGGTAGTGGCCGGCATAGGTGCGCACCAGTTTGTCGCGCGTGGCGGCATCAGCGCGCGGCGTGAGCGATTCGACAATCCGCGCCAGACTGTAGCCGATAAACGGGCGGATTTCGTCGGCGGCGGGCGCGTCCATGCCGTGTTCTTCAAACGCCGCCTGCATGGTGGCGATAATCGGGCCGGTGGTGTCGGCGAGCGTGCCGTCCCAGTCGAAAATGATGAGTTTGGGTTTCATAACATCCTTTCAGACGGCCAAAAGCCGTATGGCTACCATTATGCCGCGATATGTGGTAGAAAATAAAGGCAATA
>CAYVIS010000288.1:0-2283 GCA_964451565.1 uncultured Neisseria sp. | reverse complement strand
GTTGAGCGGATGGCTGTGGAGCCACATCTGGATTTCAGTCTGCTTTTGCAGCCACTGGCCGCTGTCGCGCCCCTGCGCCCGCTGCGAACCGTCGGCGGCACCGAGCACATCGGGCAGCGGCGGCACCTGCCAATCGGGCATTTCCGGCACACACACCAGCCACAAATCCGCTCGCAACGGCAAAAACCGCCAGCCCTCATCCTGATAAAACGCGCTCAAGTCGAAACAAAACCGTTCGGTTTCCAATGCTTCCACACCGATATCCGATGCGTTTAACATATCGACATGATTCATGCCCATCCGCTGCCACACCGGGCTGGCCAACACCGCTGCCTGCCCCTCGGCCACGCCCAAATGCCGTTTCGCCAGCGCCAGCAGGCTGCCGCGCCACAAATGGCGGGCGTAAAAAGCGGAAAGCGGTAACGGCTGCGGTGTAAAACGGCCAAAACGCAACATTTGGTCAAGCGCCGTCAAACCCAGCGGTGGCAGCGGTGCAGCGGCAGGATGATTGAGGCCGCAGAGGGCAAGGGTGAGATTCATGGTTATCGCAGCAAAAACACAATAGCCGCCATTTTACGCTATTTTTGCCCGTGCAACGGCAACGTTTGCCGACAGCGGCATTACCCCGCGCTACTTTTATGGTAAACTGTTTAAATAGGTAAAACTCAGAAAATAGCCGTGTAAATCAAAGCAATAGCACAGATAATAGCGCCTGCGCCTTGATTTTGGCGTTTTCAGGCCGTCTGAATATACGGCTTTTTATATTGCAAAAATTCTGCACACGACAGAGCAACACCGCGAGCGTGCCCGACAATAACCACAACCTGCACGCGCCGCCCCGAATTTAGGAACGATACTGTAGTGACGAAACAAACCTTCTCCCTCTTAGGGCGCTTCTGGCGCAACAAACCCGTGCGCTGGTCGCTGCTCGGCATTCTGCTGCCCGTGTCCGGCGTGATGACCGCCTACGCCGTGACCGAGCCGCTGCCCCAACCCAGCCTCTATCAAGCCGAGCGCATCACCGAAGAATTGCCCGCCGTCTACGTCGACAGCAGCGCCTACCAAGGCAGCTACTGGGCCGAAGAAGCGGTCGAGCCCGGCGACACCCTCACCGAAGTGCTCACCCGCCTCGGCGTGCCGCAGGCCAGCATCAAAACCGTGTTGGCCAAAAGCCCCATCGACAGCAAACTCAAGCAATTGCGCGCCGGACAGAGCGTGAGCGTGCGCCTGGATTCCAGCGGCGACGTGACCGATATCCAGTTTTTCAACGACGACGACAACGGCGAACGCAACCTCGTGGCGATTGAAAAAGTCAACGGCAAATGGCAGGCTTCCGCCTCCGCCGTCGAAATGGAAACCATGCCCTCGCTGCGTTCCGTCATCGTGCGCACCTCCGCCCGCGGCGCCATGGCACAGGCCGCCATTCCCGTCGAAATCCGCGAAGCGCTGAGCGAAATCTTCAGCAACGAATTCGACCTGAACAGCCTGCAAAGCGGCGACACCATCCGCCTGCTCTACAACAGCATGTATTTCCGCGGCCAAGAAATGGCCACCGGCGACATTTTAGCTGCCGAAATCGTGAAAAACGGCAAAACCTATCAAGCCTACTACTTCGCCCAAGACGACGACCAAGGCGGCAGCTATTACGACCAAAACGGCAAATCGCTGGCCAAAGGCGGCTTCAGCACCCAACCCGTCGCCTTCACCCGCATTTCCTCGCCCTACGGCGTGCGCGTCCACCCCGTGTTGCGCACCGTGAAGATGCACACCGGCATCGACTACGCCGCCGCTTCCGGCACCCCGATTAAAGCGCCTGCCGACGGCACCGTCACCTTCAAAGGCTGGAAAGGCGGCTACGGCAACACCATCACGCTGCAACACAGCAACGGCGTCGAAACCCTCTACGGCCACATGAGCGCCTTCGCCCCCGTGAGCGGCAGCGTGCGCGCGGGCGACATCATCGGCTACGTCGGCAGCACCGGCCGCTCCACCGGCCCGCATCTGCATTACGAAGCCCGCATCAACGGCCAGCCCGTCAACCCCACCACCGTCGCCCTGCCGACGCCCAAGCTCAACCAAGTCGACTTGGCCGCTTTCCGCAAACAACAACAGCAAGCCAGCGGCACCCTCGCCGCCGTGCGCAACCTGCCGGTAACGGTTGCCCAGCTCGACTGAGCGCCGCACCGACACTAAAGCCGTCTGAAACTGCGGCTGGCTTGTCCAACCGCAGTTTCAGACGGCCTAAAGTTTCAGACGGCCTAAAGTTTCAGACGGCCTAAAGTT
>CAYVIS010000287.1:0-2294 GCA_964451565.1 uncultured Neisseria sp. | reverse complement strand
GCGGTGGTGCGCCAGCAGCCGATGGGCGTCAACCACAAAAAAGCCTGGCTGCAAAAAGACGGCTACGAATTCGAGGCCATGTTTTGGCGCTGCACCGATGAAATCCCCGCGCGAATCCGCACGGTCTATCGGCCGGTGGCAAACGAATGGCGCAACAACACCGAATTGCAACTCTATATAGATTATTGGGAAGTGTGTGCCTAAACGGCAACCGAGGCCGTCTGAACACCGTGATTACGGGCGTTCAGACGGCCTTTTAAGATTGGCAAGACAAGGAGCAACATAATGAGTTTGGAAGTGTATTTGGTGCGCCACGGCAAAACCGTGTTCAATACCGTAGGCCGTCTGCAAGGTTGGAGCGATTCGCCGCTCACCGCCGAAGGCCGCGCGGTGGCCGAACAATTGGGCAGGGGCTTGGCGCACGCCGATATTGTGTTCGACGCGGCATTCAGCAGCATCAGCCCGCGCGCCCTCGATACCGCGCGGCTGATCCTCAAACATGCCGAGCAGGCGGATTTACCCTTGAATGTTATCGAAAACCTGCGCGAATACTGCTTTGGCGGGCTGGAGGGCGAGTTGACTGAAATCGTGCACGAAAAAGTGATGGCCGCCCGCGGCCTGCCCGACGTGAATGCTTGGCTGGCGGCCTATCGCAGCGGTACGCGCAACCTGATTGCCGAGAGCGTGAGCGCGCTCGACCCTTTGCAACTGGCTGAAACCGAAGCCCAATTCGTCGGCCGTCTGCGCCGCGGCCTCGAAGAATTGGTGCAGCGTGCGCCTGTGCGGGGGCGGGTGCTGCTGGTGTCGCACGGTATGGCGATTACGGCGATTCTGAAAAGCATCGACGCAGGCAGCACACTTTACCAGAGCGTGCCCAACGCATCGGTGAGCCGTCTGGATTATGTCGACGGCGTTTGGCGGGTGTTGGGTGTGGGTGATACGTCGTTTAGCGGTGGTTGAGGGGTTGTTTCAGGTAGAAAAAATGCGGCTGTGGCGGTTGGCATTTTCCATGTTTATTTAAATTTCTCTTGCTAAGTTGCCCATTTATTTGCTGTTTTGCTTTATATGAATTGATGTTGTTATGCAATATAGGTGATATTTTTTAAAGTGATGAATAGCGTATTTGCCACACTTTCAGCAGCGTTGAGCCGCTAAATTAACCACAAAAAAACCGCCGGATAAACGGCGGTTTTTTTTGGCTGTCGGTAATGCTGGAAATAAAGGGTTAAAAGAAGGTTTGAAACCACATAAAAAATCCACACAATCCGGAAAATAAATAATTTAATGCCATTGAGTTAAAATTCAAAGTAAATATAACTGATAAAACAATGTCTTTCATGCTTGAAAGGGCTGTGTCTTAATAATATGCAAATAGACGCGCATGATATCCGCATCGGGGAAAACGTGCTGCCAACCACGGCGCACCTTGATGAAGCAGCTTTCATGACAGCGATAAAATCAATCCGACATTACCGGGCAGTCTGTATTCATTTATCCGTATCCAATAATAAGGAGAGTATCCATGAATCACAATCGCTCTGTTTCTGTATCAAGATTTACCAAGCGACAAACCACGATGGCATTGCTTGTGGCCGGTTTGGCGTTTTCACCGCTGGCTGCCGTTGCGGCCGATCATTATGTCAGCATTAATCCGGGCGGCGGAACCCAACGTCCGAACTACGATAACGATGGCGCAACAGGCGCTTATTCCACTGCAATTGGTACATGGTCCGAGGCTTCGGGTATCGCCGATACTGCGGTAGGTTCGCGCTCCAATGCATCAGGCGGCGGTTCGGTTGCCATCGGTGCGGCCACAACAGCCAGCGGCACCTCTTCCGTTGCATTGGGTAACCAATCCATCGCACAACAAACCTCCGATACCGCTTTAGGCCGTAAAGCCGAAGCCACCGGCGGCTCAAGCACCGCAGTCGGCTCGTTGGCCAAAGCCTCCGGCCTCAGTTCTTTGAGCGCAGGTGATGCCGCTGTTGCCAGTGGCCAAAGAAGCGTAGCGCTTGGTCAGGGTTCAACTGCCGCGCAAAACAGCGCAGTGGCGTTGGGCTCCGGTTCCAGCACCAGTGCTGTTGTGAAAACATCTCGGGCAACGGTTAATGGTATCTCTTATGGCGGTTTTGCAGGTTCTAATCCCGGCGCGACTGTCAGCGTAGGCAATGACAACTATCAGCGCACCATTACCAATGTGGGCGCAGGCCGTATTACTGCCGACAGCACCGATGCCATTAACGGCAGCCAGCTCTATCAAGTGGCCGACCAAGTAGGCACCAATGCTGAGAACA
>CAYVIS010000286.1:0-2295 GCA_964451565.1 uncultured Neisseria sp. | reverse complement strand
CCATGGTATTGCGCGCCGGTAAAAAAGATTTGGAATTGGGTGGCCATATCGCTTCTTTCCAATCCGCTGCCACGTTATATGATGTCGGCTTCAACCACTTCTGGCGCGCCAAAGGCGAAGGTGAAGAGGGCGATTTGGTATTCATTCAAGGCCACTCAGCGCCCGGTATTTACGCCCGCGCTTTCGTAGAAGGCCGTCTGAGCGACGAGCAGCTTGACAATTTCCGCCAAGAAGTAGAAGGCAAAGGTCTGTCTTCTTATCCCCACCCGCATCTGATGCCTGATTTCTGGCAATTCCCGACCGTATCTATGGGCTTAGGCCCGTTGATGGCGATTTACCAAGCACGTTTCCTCAAATACCTCGAATCACGCGGTCTGACCAAAACCAAAGGCCGCAAAGTATGGGTATTCTGCGGCGACGGTGAAATGGACGAGCCGGAAAGCCAAGGCGCGATTTCTCTGGCGGCTCGCGAAGGCTTGGATAACCTGATTTTCGTGATTAACTGTAACCTGCAACGCCTCGACGGCCCTGTGCGGGGCAACGGTAAAATCATTCAAGAGCTGGAAGGCAACTTCCGCGGTGCAGGCTGGAATGTATTGAAAGTGATTTGGGGCAGCCGCTGGGATGCTCTGTTGGCTTCCGATACCACCAATGCGTTGAAACAGCGCATGAACGAATGCCTCGACGGCGACTACCAAACCTACAAATCCAAAGACGGTGCCTATGTGCGCGAGCATTTCTTCAATACGCCGGAATTGAAAGGCATGGTTGCCAATATGTCTGACGATGAAATCTGGGCATTGAACCGTGGTGGCCACGATCCGCACAAAGTGTATGCGGCTTATTATGAAGCTGTGAACAACAACGACGGCCGTCCGACCGTGATTTTGGCCAAAACCATTAAAGGCTACGGCATGGGTGCTTCCGGCGAAGGTCAAAACGTTGCCCACCAAGCCAAAAAAATGGATAAAGATTCGCTCAAAAAATTCCGTACCCGTTTTGATATTCCGGTAAGCGACGAGCAAATCGATAGCGGCGACCTGCCTTACTACCGTTTCCCTGAAGACAGCGCCGAGATGCAATATCTGCGTGAGCGCCGCAATGCTTTGGGCGGCTACCTGCCGCAACGCAACCCCAATAAAGACGAACTGCCGATTCCGGCATTGGATGCGTTTGATGCGCAGCTGCAATCCAGCGGCGATCGCGAATTCTCGACCACCATGGCATTCGTGCGTATTCTGAGCACCTTGTTGAAAGACAAGCAAATCGGCAAACGCATTGTGCCCATCGTGCCCGATGAGAGCCGCACCTTCGGTATGGAAGGCATGTTCCGCCAATACGGCATCTGGAACCCGAAAGGCCAGCAATACACCCCGCAAGACAAAGACCAACTGATGTTCTATAAAGAATCGGTTGACGGTCAAATCCTGCAGGAAGGCATCAATGAACCGGGCGCAATGGCCGACTGGATTGCTGCGGCAACCAGCTATGCCAACAGCAACTTCGCCATGATTCCGTTCTACATCTACTACTCAATGTTCGGCTTCCAACGTGTAGGCGATTTGGCTTGGGCGGCGGGCGATATGCACGCACGCGGCTTCCTTATCGGCGGTACAGCAGGTCGTACCACGCTTAACGGCGAAGGCTTGCAACACGAAGACGGTCACAGCCAAATCCAGGCCGATCTGATTCCGAACTGCATCACTTACGACCCGACCTTCTCTTACGAAGTGGCTGTGATTGTACAAGACGGTTTGCGCCGCATGTATGTCGAGCACGAAGATGTGTATTACTACCTCACCGTGATGAACGAAAACTATACCCATCCGGCGCTGCCGCAACGCGACGGCATCGAAGAAGAAATCCTCAAAGGTATGTATCTCTTCAAAGCCGGCGATAAAGGCGATAAGAAAGTACAGCTGATGGGTTCGGGCGTGATTCTGAATGAAGTGATTAAAGGTGCCGAATTGTTGAAAAACGATTTCGGTGTCGATGCCGATATTTGGTCTGTGCCTTCGTTCAACCTGCTGCACCGTGATGCCATCGAAGCCGAGCGCTACAACCGCCTGCACCCGTTGGAAGAAAACAAACTGCCGTTTGTGACCCAACAACTGCAAGGTCATGAAGGCCCGGTGATTGCTTCTACCGATTATATCCGCAGTTTTGCCGACCGCATCCGTGCGTATATTCCGAACGATTACCACGTATTGGGCACCGACGGCTTCGGCCGCAGCGATTCACGTGCCAACCTGCGTGATTTCTTTGAAGTAGACAGCCGCCACGTGGCCGTTGCCG
>CAYVIS010000285.1:0-2343 GCA_964451565.1 uncultured Neisseria sp. | reverse complement strand
AAAGTCGATATCAACGGCTACGGCCCGTTTATGGGCTACCGTCAGCCGATATACCGCGATTGGCTGTTTGCCCAAACCGAGTTGAACTATTACAACGACCGCCGCGAAGACCGCAGCCATTATGTCGGCGCATTGCTGCGGATTGAAGCGCTGTTTTAACGGTGTGGCAAGATTGATGGAAAAGGCCGTCTGAAAGCTGTTTGGCGTTTTCAGACGGTCTTTGTCGGTTGGGATGGTGGCGTGTGAATGATGAATTGCGGCAACATAATGGAAGGAGCAATATGGCTTCAACAGATTTGGATTTGGGTCGGATTGTGCACGGCTATTGGCGGGCGCATGAATGGGGTTTGCATGCCGAAAGCTGTCTTGCGCTGATTCATGATGTACTCGAATCGGGTGTTTACACGTTCGATCATGCCGCCTGCTACGGCGGTTTTGCCAACGAAGCGGCGTTCGGGCGGGCGCTGGCTTTGGACAAAAACCTGCGCGACAAGATGACCATCGTCAGCAAATGCGGCATTGTGTTTCCTAATGTGCTGCTGCCGGAAATGAAAAGCAAATATTACGACAACAGCCGTGCGCATATTGTTTGGTCGGCCGAGCGTTCGGTGGAAAAGCTGCAATGCGGCTATCTGGATTTGCTGCTTATCCACCGCCCGTCGCCGTGCGCCCATCCCGAAGAAATCGCCGCTGCATTTGATGATTTGCACCGTCGCGGTTTGGTGCGCCATTTCGGCGTGTCCAATTATCCGGTGCAGAAATTCAGCATGTTGCAATCGTATGTCGACCAAACGCTGGCTACTAATCAAATCGAAATCTCGCCGCTGCATCTGGCGGCGTTTGAAGACGGCAGCCTTGATTACCTGCTGGAGCAACGCGTTGCGCCGATGGCCTGGTCGCCTTTGGGCGGCGGGCGCTTGTTTGATGAGGGCAACAAACAAAGCCGCCGTGTGGCCGCTGCTTTGCTGGCGGCGGGTGAGCGGCAGGGCGAAACGCGGTTGGATACGCTGGCTTATGCTTGGCTGTTGGCGCATCCTGCAGGCATCCGCCCGATTGTCGGCTCGCAGCGTCTGGCGCGCATCCGCAATGCGGTGGATGCTTTGCGGGTGACGTTTAGCGAGGAAGAATGGATTGCCGTTTATGCTGCTTCGCAAGGGCATGACGTGCCTTGAGCAGGGTGGTTATTGCATATATAGTGGATTAGATTTGAATCAGGACAAGGCGAGCCAACGCTGTACTGGTTCAAATCTAATCCACTATACTGCTGCGCGGAATTACGTTTCAGACGGCTTCTATTATAGATGGCCGTCTGAAACATAGTGTAGGTGTGCACCAATAGCAAAAGGCCGTCTGAACGCATTCAGACGGCCTTGATGCTGTTATCCGGAACGGATTATTTAGCGGCTTTTGCCAATTTGGCGGTAGCGGCTTTGTCCAGTTTGCACGATTGGGTAACCACTTGCGATACCAGCTGTTGTTGGCCGTTGACGGTTTCTACCGCTTGTTGGGTCAGCGCTTTACCGTTGACTTTGTCGACATTGGCCGGCGTGGCTTTTTCAGTCGACCAAGTAATGCCGTTGGCGGTGAAGGCGTTTTGGTCGTTATCGGCAATCACGCGGAACAGGCCGGGTGAGAGTTTTTCTTGGTATTTCACTTGGGCAACCACAACTTGGTTGTCTTTGAAGCCATACATAACGGTCAGCGGGTTTTGGCCTTTGTCGCCACATTTATAGGCCACTTCTTTGCGGCCGTCGATGGAATCCACCTGCACGGTTGCGGGGGCTTGTTGCTCTGCAGCAGCAGGCGCAGCAGCTTGGGCAGCGGGCGCGGCAGTTTCGGCTTTGGCTTTGTCGCCGCCGAAGGTGCTGCAACCGGTGAGGGCTGCCATCAGAAGTGCGGCGGGAACGATGGCTTTAAAATTTGCTTTCATGAGAAACTCCGTTGATTTTGGGATGTATTGCATGCGTCCGGCTGGTTTGCAAGTAAAAGCCGGACACTCAGCATTAGGCTAAATTAACAGAGAAAAAGTTCCTTGTCTCGATATGGATGGCGGCAGGGGCGGGGAAATGTGGCTGCAGCAATTATTTCATAAAGTTATCAGTATGATTTTTATTGGAATTTGTTGTGCGGATGCAGAGAGTGGTGGCAGGTAAATTTTGGAAAAATCCGAATCGACAGCCGCTGTGCGGACGTTTGAGCAACCATTTTCGCATGTGGTGCTTTGTATTTGATGCAGTTGGGATACCGTTGAAAAGCAAAAAAGCACAGCTTTAACACTGTGCTTTTTTTAAACTGGCACGCCCACGGGGAATCGAACCCCGGTTACCGCCGTGAAAGGGCGAT
>CAYVIS010000284.1:0-2388 GCA_964451565.1 uncultured Neisseria sp. | reverse complement strand
AAGATAAACGACCGCAACTTGATGAATAAGTTGTTTTCAGCCGCCTACATCAATATTTCAACAGCACCGCACCCCACGCAAAACCGCCGCCGATGCCTTCCAGCAACAGATTTTGCCCGCGCTTTATTTTACCGCTGCGGATGCCCTCGCCCAGCGCCAGAGGAATCGACGCGGCTGAGGTGTTGGCATGATCGGCCACGGTCAGAATCACTTTATCCATTTCCAAACCCAAATGTTTGGCGGTGGATTCGATGATGCGCTTATTGGCCTGGTGCGGCACAATCCAATCGATATCGGCAGCGCTCATGCCCGCCTCTTCGATGACTTCTTCCGCCACTTTGGCCAAGGTTTTAACCGCAAATTTAAACACGCCCGGCCCGTCCATCTGCACAAACGGCGTGCCCTGCACTTCGCCGCCCGCCATTTGCGCGGGCACCTGCAGCAGCGGCAGATAGTTGCCGTCGGCCTGCAAGCGGCTGGCGATGATGCCCGGTTCGTCGGATGCACCAAGCACCACCGCGCCCGCGCCGTCGCCGAACAACACGCAGGTGCTGCGGTCTTGCCAGTCGATGATGCGGCTGAAGATTTCCGCGCCGATGACCAGCGCTTTTTTAGCCATGCCGCTTTTGATGTAGGCATGGGCGGTGTTGAGTGCATACATAAACCCGGCGCACACCGCCGCAACGTCAAACGCGGGGCAGCCTGAGATGCCGAGCTTGTTTTGCACGATGGTGGCGGTAGAAGGGAATTGCATATCGGGCGTGGCAGTGGCGACGATAATCAAATCGATGTCGTCTGCGGCCACACCGGCATCTGCCAATGCCCTGCGCGAAGCGACCACCGCCAAATCGCTGGTTTTCTCATCTTCAGCGGCAAGGTGGCGGAATTTGATTCCGGTGCGTGTGGTAATCCATTCATCGGAAGTATCCACTCTTTGCGCCAATTCATCGTTGCTGACGCGGTTGGCGGGCAGATAGCTGCCGGTGCCGAGTATTTTGGCATACTGCATGGGCATCGCCTTTTGGTTATTTTTAATATGAAGAAGGCCTATTGTAAGGTAAGCGCCCGCTTCTCCCAACTTCAAATCCGCGCACTTACGCGTTTTTTCATTATCCGGTCATCAAATTATGCAGTGAAACCGGATTTTCAGGCGGACGCGGGCTTTGAAACAGCTTGAGGCCACGGCGTTTATTCGATGTTGTCTGCCATCGCCGCCTGCTCGGCTTCCAATTTTTTATCCGCCAAAACAGCCAATTGCGCCGCAACGCCTTGCTCGATTTTGGCCAAACTGTCGGCGCGCGCCTCATGATAAGCCTCTTCCAGCGCATAATAAAAGCCTGCCGCATCGGTGCCGCCGTGGCTTTTCACCACCACACCGCGCAAACCGAGGAAGATTGCACCATTGAAACGGCGCGGATCGAGCTTGGTTTTCAAGCCTTTCAACGCCGGTGCCGACATCAACGCCGCCGCCTTGGTAAACAGATTGGCCTGGAATTCCTGCTTGATGGCGCCGCCCATAAACTTCACCGCGCCTTCAATGGTTTTCAAAACGATATTGCCGACAAAGCCGTCGGCCACCACCACATCGACATCGCCGCTGAAAATCACATTGCCTTCCACATTGCCGACAAAATTCAGATTGCTGCTTTTCAGCAAATGAAAAGTCTGTTTCACCACATCGGTGCCTTTGATGTCTTCGGTGCCGACATTCAGCAGCCCCACGCGCGGCTCGCCACGGCCGGGATGCAGCGCCTGCACCAGCTCGCTGCCGATAACGGCAAACTGCACCAGCTGCTCGGCGGTGCAATCCACGTTGGCACCCAAATCGAGCATCAGGGTCATTTTATCCGTCGACGACGGAATAAATTTGGCAATCGCCGGGCGCTCGATGCCGGGAATGGTTTTCAGCACAAAGCGGGCGGTGGCCATCAGGGCGCCGGTGTTGCCCGCCGAAACCGCAGCCTGCGCACGGCCTTCTTTCACCTGATTGATGGCCACGCGCATGGAAGAATCTTTTTTGTTTTTCAACGCCGATTGCGGCGGCTCGTCCATCTCCACCACCTGGCTGGCGGCTTCAATTTCAATCCGCTCCATCGGCGCATGTGCCGCCGCCAATGCGGTGCGCACAGCTGCTTCATCGCCCACCATAATCAGGCGGGCATTGGGCTGCTGCTTCAAAAAGGCAACCGCACCGGGCACGGTCACACCCAAACCGGTGTCGCCGCCCATGGCATCTACAGCCAATGTAATCATGGTCTTGCTCCATATTTCCGTTTCAGACGGCCTAAACCGATATAGGCCGTCTGAAACGCGATGGAAGAATTATCGTGAATGAAATTTGAACCCATACAGCGTTGGTTCGTCTTGTCTTGATTCAAATTTAATCCA
>CAYVIS010000283.1:0-2392 GCA_964451565.1 uncultured Neisseria sp. | reverse complement strand
CCAGTCGGCCATCCACACAATCGACATGATTTCCAAAAACAGCAGTACCAAAAAGCCGATACCGAAAAAGCGCATGGTGTTTCCTTGATGATGATGGTTTATCTGAGCTTTTAACATAAAGCCAAACGGGGCTTCTTTCAAGCGGCGCGGGTGTCAAAACGGGTAAGGAGGGCCGGATTGGCGTGCGGGCTAGCCGTTTCGACCCGGTTAATGAGGGTTTTCACACCCCAAAGCGCGCCCGCAGAGGGGGAGCCGCGTGCTGGGGCATTGAGGTTTCCGCATATTCCCAAATAAGTAATTCCCCGCAGCAGTAAGCTTGTGCAGAAGCGACGGATAGCGTTTTGGGCAATCGTTTCGGCTTGTAAAAAACTGGCAGACGCACGGGCAAGCTCTTATACTGTCACCTTTGTGAATTCTTTCTTTCAGACGGCCTGAGAACCTGAGCCGCCGTCTGCCATTGACCGCTATGAATCTTTTCCGCAAAGCCCTTTGGGGCATCGTTGCCTTATCCGTCCTCACCGCCATCGGCTCGTTTTTCTCGCAATACGTATTGGGGCTGAACCCATGTGTGCTGTGTATTTTGCAGCGCGTATCGGTGTTGGGCGTGGGCGTGGTGGCGTTGCTGGCCGCTTTTTCGGCGCAACGCAGCCGGGCAGGGCGCACGCTGAGCGCTGTGTTGGTGAGCATCCCGGCGCTGTATGGCGCGGGCGTGGCCATTTATCAATTGTGGCTGCAAAGCCTGCCGCCCGGCACGGCACCTTCTTGCGGTGCGCCGTGGACGTTCCGTTTGCGCGACTGGCCGCTGTTTGACGTGTGGGAACCGGTGGTGCGCGGTTTCGGCGATTGCGCGGTGCCGGATTATTTCCTCGGCGTGGCGCTGCCGGTGTGGAGCGTGTTGTATTTCGGGTTTGTGTTGCTGCTGGTGTGGGGCGTATGGTGGCAAACCCGCCGCGTATAAATCATTGAATACACGGTATTTATCAGGCCGTCTGAAAGCGTTCAGACGGCCTGTTTTGTAGATGAATATGATTCATCTTTTTTTGAAAAATTCGCCGTTGCGTGCATGAAGCGGTTTGATTATAGTGCAGCCTTCGATAATAGCCGCCCGTGTTGCTGCGGGTGGCAGCAAGAAAAGAAGGAAACCATGGATTTACGTCTGAAAATCGCCACCAGCCCGATGGGCGGCTATCAGTGGCTGATTGTGATTTTATGCTTTTTACTCAACCTGCTCGACGGTTTTGACGTGTTGGCGCTGGCGTTTACGGCGGCGAGTATTCGCGAAGAATTCGGCCTCAGCGGCGCGCAAATCGGCACGCTGATGAGTGCGGGCTTGTTCGGCATGTCGGCAGGCTCGCTGCTGCTGGCGCCGCAGGCCGACCGTTTCGGCCGCCGTCCGCTGCTGATTGTGTCGACGGCGCTGTCGGCGTTGGGCATGGGCATGAGCGCGGTGTCGCATGATATGTTGTCGCTCGGCATCTGGCGGGTGGTAACGGGCATCGGCGTGGGCGGCATTCTGGCCTGCACCAATGTGATTACCAGCGAATATTCGTCCAACAAATGGCGCGGGCTGGCCATCAGCATTTATGCGGCGGGCTTCGGCATCGGCGCGGTATTGGGCGGCATTTCGGCGGTGTTTCTGCAGGAGCAATACGGCTGGCGTGCGGTGTTTGTGACCGGCGCGGCGCTCACCGCTCTGGTGGGCGTGGCGTTGCTGCTGTGGCTGCCGGAATCGGTGGATTTTCTGATGAGCAAGCGTCCGGAAGGCGCCAAAGCGCGTTTGAACAAAATCGCCGCCAAAATCGGCAAACCAGGCGATTGGGCGATTCCCGCAACGGTAACAGAAAGCAAAAAAGCACCGGTGTTGCAGCTGTTTGCCGCCAAATACCGCCGCTCGACGCTGCTGATTTGGGCGGCCTTTATCTGTATCATGTTCGGTTTTTATTTCGTCAGCTCGTGGACACCCGCGCTGTTGGAGCAGGCGGGCATGAGTAAGGCGCAAAGCCAGACTGTGGGCATGATGCTGGCGCTAGGCGGCACGGTCGGCTCGCTGATTTTCGGAGCGCTGGCCAGCCGTTTTGCTGCGCGCAATGTGCTGGTGTTTTTCTGCGCGGCTTCGGCGGTGGCGATTTGGCTGTTTGTCGGCTCTTCCGCCACGCTGGCTCTGGCGGTGGCGCTCGGCGTGTTGGTGGGCGGGCTGATGAACGGCTGCATCACCGGCCTCTACACCATCAATCCGACGCTGTTTGATGCTGACGTGCGCAGCACCGGCGTGGGCGCGGGCATCGGCATCGGCCGCTTGGGCGCGATTGCGTCGCCGCTGATAGCCGGGGTGTTGCTCGACGGCGGCTGGAGCGGCGCGCAGCTTTATGTCGGCGCGGCGTTTGTGGTGTTG
>CAYVIS010000282.1:0-2419 GCA_964451565.1 uncultured Neisseria sp. | reverse complement strand
TTTAATCACTATAATAACAAAATATTTATTTTGAATTTTATTCATGATGGAAAACAAACACTACGGGACAGTCAGCCATTGGTTTGATGAAGGACAGGTCGGCGCCATTAAGCCCGATGTCAATGTCGGCCGCAGTATTCTGCTGATTGCCAAACACCTGCCGCACGGTTATCTGCCGCAAATTGGCGACGAAGTCAGCTATGAAGTGAGCCGGGACGAACGCAACCGTGAATGCGCCACGGCGGTGGAATTGCTGCCGGGTTTGCGGGAAGGGGCGCGGATTAAGGTTGTGCTCGGTCAATGGGATTTGGCGCTCAACGGCGGCTATGGTTTGTTCAGACGGCCAAAACCGGTGCCGGTATTTGTGTTGGGGCAATTTTTGCGCGACCAAACCCGTGTGCCGGAAGAGGGCGAAACCTTGCGCGGCACGCTGGTGCAGCACGACAACGGCCAATGGCTGATGACGGATATCGAAACCGTGGTTGAGCCTCCCGCACCCGCGCCGCAAAAGCCGGAAGGGTTGCCCCAAAAAACGGAGCAAGCAACGCCGCAGCCGCTGTTGCAACGGCAAACTGCGGTTGCGCCTGCCGGTTTACCGCTGAATAGGGTGTTGCATGGCGAGATTGTGCGTTGGGAAGACGACAAGGGCTATGGCTTTATCCAGTGCGGCCATCAAAGCGTATTTTTCCACATTTCGGCCTACCACTATCGCGGTCTGCGCCCGCAGCTTGGCGCGGCGGTGAGCTTTTTCTGCCGCCTGCCCGCCGAAAACGGTGAAAAACAGCGCGCCGCGCGGGTGGTGCGGCAGGAAGACGAATATGCACTCAACCAAAGCGAGGCTTTGGCGGGAGGAGAAAACGTGAGAAGCAGCCAAACCGTGTTCGGCATTTTGCCGGGCGCAGCCTATCTGGCAGCGGTGGCTTGGTTTTTTTGGCCGTTGGCGCTGGCCTATGCTTTAATAAGCCTCGCCACACTGGCGCTTTACGGTTATGATAAAGCGGTTGCCCGCAAGCAGGCAGGCCGTAGCGGCTATGCGGGGCGGATTAAGGAATCCAACCTGTTGGCTTTGGGTTTGCTCGGCGGCTGGCCGGGCGCACAGGCCGCGCGCTTTGCGTTTAACCACAAAACCACCAAGCAGCCCTTTGTTACCTATTTCCGGCTGACGGTAGTCGCCAATGTGGCGCTTACGGTATGGCTGCTGCAAACGGATGCGTTGCCGCAGGCATTCGGCCTGTTCGCTGCTGTCGGCGGCTGAACCAAATATAGTGAATTAAATTTGAACCCATACAGCGTTGGCTCGCCTTGCCGTACTAGGTGTACTGTCTGCGGCTCACCGCCTTGTCTTGATTCAAATTTAATCCACTATAATTTCATCATAGGAATGTTGTACCATGTTGCCGGATAGCGCGCTGAAAACCATGTTTCCCGTGATTATGACGCCCAGTCATGACGGTAAATATTTCCACAATTACACATTGTCGCTGCTCAATATGACGGCATCATCGTTCCACAACGGCCTGAATCTGCAAATCTCCCTGCAGCGCGGCGAGAGTCTGATTACGCGTGCACGCAACAATGCGGTGGCCGATTTTCTGGCCAATCCGCAATGGACGCACCTTTTCTGGATCGACAGCGACATCGGTTTTTCCCCGCAGGCAGCTTACCGCTTGCTGTTGTCGGATTACGATGTGGCCTGCGGCGTGTATCCGCTCAAACACGACAACTGGCCGTCTGAAGGCCTGCCTGCCGAAATGACGCAGGCGCAGTTTGAAGCCCGTTTTACCCGCTACACGGTGAATCACAATCAGGCGGACGAACAAGGCGAAGTGGTGATGGAAATAGGCGCCGACGGCTTTTTTGAAGTAGATGAAGCCCCCACCGGCTTTATGCTGATTAAGCGCAGCGTTTTCGAGCGTCTGATGGCGGCTTACCCCGAACGGCAATATCAGCCCGATTCCATCGGCGTGGCCGACCGAGGACTGCACTACCGCTTTTTCGACGTGATGGTCGAGCCTGAGAGCCGCCGTTATCTGTCTGAAGACTATGGCTTCTGCAAACTTTGGCGCGACATCGGCGGTAAAATCCATGCCGATGCCAACTCCAACCTCAGCCACCAGGGCGCCAGGCTTTATCGCGGCAGCTTTGCCGAATCGCTGACCCACAGCCTGCCAAACGCCGTCGGCGCACCGGCAGGATGTGTTTTGAAAATAAACGGCGTGCAATATCTGCACCCCAACGAGCGCGGGCCGGAATAGCGGCGTGCCGATTGTCAATCCGATAAATTAACCAGAGAGAACACCATGAATTTCGCATTTTTCTTTCCCGGCCAAGGCTCGCAAAGCCTCGGCATGATGAACGGCTTCGACGGCAGCGCCGTGGTGAAAGCCACGTTTGACGAAGCCTCTGCCGTGCTCGGTCA
>CAYVIS010000281.1:0-2422 GCA_964451565.1 uncultured Neisseria sp. | reverse complement strand
TTTCAGACGGCTGTTTGCGTTAGTGCAAAACATGACGGCGGTTTTTGTGTTAAAAAACGTAATCATGTAAACTTCAGGCCGTCTGAAAATATTTACTGCATCAATAAAAAAGCAACCCGATTTAAAGGAAGAAATATGTTCAACTTTTCGCAGACTCAATCGCCGCTGCGCGATGCCGTCACCGCCGCCTACCGCCGCGATGAAGCCGAAGCCGTGGCCGATATGCTCCATCAGGCGCAGATGACGCCGCTGGAAAAAGAAGCCGCCGCCAAGCTGGCGCGCCGTTTGGTGACGCAGGTGCGCGAAAACCGCAGCAAGGCCAGCGGGGTGGATGCGCTGATGCACGAATTTTCGCTCTCAAGCGAAGAGGGCGTGGCGCTGATGTGTTTGGCCGAAGCGCTGCTGCGCATTCCCGATGTGGCTACGCGCAACAAGCTGATTCAAGACAAATTATCCGGCGGCGACTGGAAAAGCCATCTCAACAACAGCCCGTCGCTGTTTGTCAACGCCGCCGCCTGGGGCTTGCTGATTACCGGCAAACTCACTTCATCCGCCCCCAAACAGCAAAACCTCGGCTCGGCGCTCACCCGCGTGGTCAGCAATGGCGGCGAGCCGCTCATCCGCAAAGGCGTCGATTACGCCATGCGCCTGTTGGGCAAACAGTTTGTCACCGGGCAAACCATTGAAGAAGCGCTGAAAAACGGCAAAGAGCGCGAAAAAATCGGCTACCGTTTCTCATTCGATATGCTCGGCGAAGCGGCGATGACCCAAGCCGATGCCGAACGCTATTATCAGGATTACGTCAACGCCATCCACGCCATCGGCAAAGATGCCGCAGGTGCGGGTGTGTATGAAGGCAACGGCATTTCGGTGAAACTGTCGGCCATTCATCCGCGCTATTTCCGCGCCCAACACGCGCGCGTGATGGCAGAGCTGCTGCCGCGCCTGAAAGAATTGTTTTTGCTGGCGAAGCAATACAACATCGGCCTGAACATCGATGCCGAAGAAGCCAACCGCCTCGAACTCTCGCTCGATTTGATGGAAGCGTTGGTGTCCGACCCCGATTTGGCCGGATTTAACGGCATCGGTTTTGTGGTGCAGGCGTATCAGAAACGCTGCCCGTTTGTGATTGATTATCTGGTGGATTTGGCGCGCCGAAACAATCAGAAGCTGATGATTCGCTTGGTAAAAGGCGCATATTGGGACAGCGAAATCAAATGGGCGCAGGTCGATGGTCTCGACGGCTATCCGGTTTACACCCGCAAAGTGCACACCGACGTTTCCTACCTCGCCTGCGCGCGCAAACTGCTGGCGGCGCAAGATGCCGTGTTCCCGCAATTCGCCACCCACAATGCCTACACGCTGGCGGCGATTTACCAGATGGGCGAGGGCAAAGACTTTGAACACCAATGCCTGCACGGCATGGGCGAAACCCTGTATGACCAAGTGGTGGGGCCGCAAAATCTCGGCCGCCGCTGCCGTATCTACGCGCCGGTGGGCACGCACGAAACGCTGCTGGCCTATTTGGTGCGCCGCCTGCTCGAAAACGGCGCCAACTCCTCGTTTGTGAACCAGATTGTCGATGAAAAAGTGAGCATCGACGATTTGATTGCCTGTCCGCTCGATGCCGCCGAAGCCACTCAAGGCCGCATGCACGCCGCTTTGCCGTTGCCGCGCCATTTATACGGCGCAGGCCGTCTGAACTCATGGGGCGTGGATTTGAGCAACGAATTTGTGTTGCAACAGCTTGAGCGCGACATGAATGCCGCCGCGCAACACGCTTTTCAGGCAGCCTCCATTACTGCCGTTGACGCCGCATCGCAAGCCGCGCATGAAGTGAAAAACCCCGCCGACCACAGCGATATTGTCGGCAGCGCCGCCTTTATTCAGACGGCCTCGATTGCCGATGTGGTTGCCGCCGCCAAAGCCGCCGAAGCCGCATGGGCAGGCACCACGCCGTCTGAACGCGCCGACTGCCTGCGCCGTTTTGCCGATTTGCTCGAAGCGCACACACCCACGCTGATGATGCTGGCGGTGCGCGAAGCCGGTAAAACGCTGCAAAACGCCATTGCCGAAGTGCGCGAAGCCATTGATTTCTGCCGCTATTATGCCGACGAAGCCGAGCAGACCGTGCGCAACGAAAAAGCGGTCGGCACCATTGTTGCCATCAGCCCGTGGAATTTCCCGCTGGCGATTTTCACCGGCGAAGTGGCAGCCGCATTGGCCGCAGGCAACACCGTGGTGGCCAAACCCGCTGAGCAAACCAGCCTGATTGCCCATTACGCCGTGCGCCTGTTGCACGAAGCCGGTGTACCGCAAAACGCCTTGCAGCTGGTGTTGGGCGCGGGTGAAGCCGGCGCGGCGCTCACGCAAGATGCGCGCATCAACGGCGTGATTTTCACCGGCTCCACCGAAGTGGCGC
>CAYVIS010000280.1:0-2433 GCA_964451565.1 uncultured Neisseria sp. | reverse complement strand
ACCGCAATCACTTCATCAATCAAATAGCAGTCAAACTCCACCGCCAACGACAAAGCAAACGCCAGCCGCGCCTTCATACCCGAAGAATAACGCTTCACCGGCTCATACAGATACTGCCCCAGCTCGGAAAATTCCTCGGTAAACGCCTTCACATAATCCATATCAACATTATAAATACGACAGATAAAGCGCAGATTGTCCATACCCGTCAGGCTGCCCTGAAATGCGCCGCTAAACGCCAACGGCCAAGAAATGCTCATTGTGCGCTTGATTTCCCCTTCAGTTGGCGGCTCCACACCGCTAATCAAGCGGATAAGCGTCGACTTGCCCGCGCCGTTGCGCCCCAAAATGCCGACTTTCTCACCCTTTTCCAGCTTGAAATTAACGTCTTTCAACACCGTGCGCCAACCTGCACGGGTGCGGTAGCGTTTGGATACATTTTCCACTGAAATCATTGCGGCTCCACCCCTTTGCTGAATTGACTCACCATGGCCAAACCCAACAACAGCAACACCAAATTGCACAGCAACAAATACCACGGGTTTTCATAAGTGGTGACCGACGCGCCGAAATAGCCTGCACGCAGCATTTCCGTGCCGTGCACCATCGGAATCCACAACACATAATCATGAATCTGCCTGGGCAGCGTATACACGAAGAAAAATGCCCCCGAAAGCGGCAGCATCACAAAGCTCAACGTACTCCAAACCTTGCCAAACGCCTCAAATTTGAAGGCAATCGAGCAAATCACCAAGCCCAAAGCCACCGCAAACATCGACATCAACAGCCAAGCCAGCAACATATAAAATACATCTTGCGGAAAATCAATCCAACGAATGGCAATCAACACCGCCATAATCGCGATTTGAGCAATGGTTGCGCCCACGATTTCCAACAGCATACGCGCGAAAATAGTATCCAACACCCGCACATTACGGTGGTAAAGCAGGCTGGCATTTGCCGCAATCGCACCGATAGCGCGGTTAGAGGCATTGCGCCACATCATCGCCATCGGATAACCGGTAATCACAAACGCAATGATATTCAGCGACGACACCCGATCTGCACGCAGAAATTTCCACATCAACACAATCACCAGCGTCAGCAGCAGCGGCTCGACAAACAGCCACAAGAAGCCGATATTGTTGCGCCCATAGCGGGTGATAATCTCGCGCATCAACAACGCGCCAATCACCCGCACCTGAATCGCCAACGATTCAAAAAATGAAGTTTGGTGCAACGCTTTCATCAGTTTTTATGCTCGCGGATACTGGCCGTCAACAAGCTGAGAATGCCATATACAATCAGGCCGATGATTAAAGTGGCGATAATGTTATACATCCGCGTCGGCAGCTGCGGCATATCCGGCTCGCTCGGCTGCGACACCACCTCCAGATAAAGCTGTTGGCGGTCGGCTTCGGCTTTGGCGTTTTCCAGAGAAGTCACCGCTACCGCCATCTGTTTTTCAGCCAATTCGTTTTCCAGATACAGACGCTGATAATCCGCCGCCTGATTGGTGAGCGAATTGCTGCCGCCGCCGGAAATCATGCGCATCTGTTGGGCAATTTCCTTACGAAGGCTTTGCTCGCGCGCACGCAAACCCGGAATCTGCGGGTTATCAGGCGTGACCGCACGCACCTGATCCAGCTGGGTTTGAATTACAATCAGCTCATCCTGCAGCTTAGACACCAAGCCCATCTGCACTTCCGATTGCGCTTTCAAATCAAACACACCGTGTTCGGTGCGGTAGGCCACCATATTGGCTGCCGCTTCCTGCACCCGCTCTTCCGCTACTTTTACCGCTTCTTCAGCATAGTGGATGGTATCCTGACGCGCGCGGGTATTGAGTTTGTTGATTAAATCCTCTCCCCGCCTCAATAAAGCATGATTGATTTTTGCCGATTCCGCCGCATCAAACGAAGTTACCCCCAACGTGGTGATACCTGAAATCGCATCAGAATTGACGCCGACTTTTTTAATGAAGTATTGATAAAAAGCCTCGCGGGAATCAGACAGGCCAAAGCCATTAAAGCGGCTGAAAATATCGCCCTTCACCTCATAAAAATCCCGCACCGGCAACCCTCTTTCCAATTCCTGCAAGGCCGTGCGCGACTGCATATATTCGCGCACCGTGTAAGTATCGTCTTGCGCACGCGAAAAACCCGCGCCCTGTAAAATGGCACCGATATCGCTGAGCGCGGCCTGATTTTTAGCCGAACGCACCACAAAACTCGATTCGGAAGTGTATTGGTCGGACGCAATCAGGCCGAAATACACCACTGATACCAGCGTGGGAATCAACACCGTCACCCACAACAGCGGCGTGGCCTTGCCCAACCATTTTTTCGGCTTGGCCATTTTGGCATTCAATGCTGCCGCTTTCGCTGCTTCGGCTTGTTTCGCTGCTTCGGCTTGTTTCGCTGCTTCGGCTTG
>CAYVIS010000279.1:0-2448 GCA_964451565.1 uncultured Neisseria sp. | reverse complement strand
GCTTCCACCGATTACAGCGGCGAATTGGCGATTTCCAAAGAAATCCTCAAACGCGTAACCGAAAGCTACCGCCGCATCCGCAACACCTTGAGCTTCCTGTTTGCCAACCTGAGCGACTTTTCCCCCATCGAGCACGCCGTGCCGCAAGACCAAATGGTGGAAATCGACCGTTATGCGCTGGTGCTCGCGCGCCAACTGCAAGAGCGTTTGGCCGGCGATTACTACCCGCGCTATGCCTTCCACTTCGCCGTGAAAGACATCGTTGCCTTCTGCTCGGAAGACTTGGGCGCGTTTTATCTCGACATCCTCAAAGACCGCCTCTACACCACCCAAGCCGACAGCCACGCCCGCCGCAGCGCCCAAACCGCGCTTTACCACATCACCCGCAGCCTGGTGTTGCTGATTTCGCCGATTTTGTGCTTCACCGGCGAAGAAGCGTGGGACATCATCGGCGGCGGCGAAGAAGACAGCGTATTGTTCCACACTTGGCACGAATTCCCGTCCATCAACGAGAAAAGCGAAGCCGAACTGGTGAAAAAATGGCAGGCCGTGCGCGACGTGCGCGAAGCCGTGACTGCCGCCATCGAGCCGCTGCGTGCCGATAAATCTGTCGGCTCATCGCTGCAGGCCGAAGTGGCGATTACCGCCCCCGAAGCCCAAGCTGCCTACCTGAAAGCCCTCGGCGAAGAATTGCGCTTTGCCTTGCTGGTGTCGAAAGTTTCTGTAGCCAAAGGTGATGAGCTGGCTGTCAGTGCCCAAGTGAGCGGCGGTGAAAAATGCGAACGCTGCTGGCACTACACCGATGATGTTGGTGCAGTAGCCACCCACCCGACTGTGTGCGCCCGTTGCGCCGACAACGTTTCGGGCAAAGGCGAAAACCGCGATTACGCTTAATCTGATCGCCTAATCCAAAGGCCGTCTGAAAGGGAAAGCTTTCAGACGGCCTTTTATTTTATATGCAGCAGGGTATCCGCACAGGCGTGGCAGATTCGGCTATGGCTAGGAAAGGATTGAGGCCGAAGCTTTTGCACGATACATTCTTCCTCGAAAATAGCCAATAAACCCGTCATTAGCTGCACAAGTGCGCTACGCTACCCCGGCGCAGGCCGGAATCTACTCTCCGTATAAACTTTTTTTAAAATCAATAAACTGAATTTCGACAGATGGATTCCAGCCTGCGCCGGAATGACGGAATTGAGTGATTTGGCGATGATTCACATAGTAATTTTACAAAGGTTTCAGGCCGTCTGAAAGCTTTGTTTCAGACGGCCTATCCTTAGCTTTTCCCGCCGACCAAAGCCTTGGCCTGCTCACGCAGTTCAAACTTTTGAATTTTGCCGGTAGCGGTTTTCGGTAGTTCGCCGAAGACAATCTGTTTGGGCAGTTTGAATCCGGCCAGATGGTCGCGACACCAGTCGAGCAGCACTTGTTCAGTGCTGGTGCGGTCGGGTTTGATTTCGACAAACGCCAGCGGGATTTCGCCCCATTTGGCATCGGGTGCGGCGACGACGGCGCAGTTCATCACGGCGGGGTGTTTGTAGAGCACGTCTTCCACTTCAATCGAAGAAATATTCTCGCCGCCGGATACGATGATGTCTTTGCTGCGGTCTTTGATTTGGGCGTAATCGTCGGCATGTTTGACGCCGAGGTCGCCGGTGTGGAACCAGCCGCCGGCAAAGGCTTCTTCGGTGGCGCAGGGGTTTTTCAGATAGCCTTTCATGACAATATTGCCGCGAAACATGAGCTCGCCCATGCTTTGGCCGTCTGAAGGCACAGGTTGCATGGTTTCGGGGTCGAGCACTTCAAGGCCGCCCTGCAAATGCGCGCGCAGGCCTTGACGGGCTTTGAGGCGGGCGCGTTCGGAGATGTCTTGTTCCGCCCAATCATCATGTTCCACACACAGAGCGGCGGGGCCGTAAACTTCGGTGAGGCCGTAAACATGAGTGATGTCGAAGCCCATTTGTTCCATATTGGCGAGCACGGCTTCGGGTGGTGCAGCACCGGCTACCATGCCTTTGACCACTTGGGTGATGCCGTTTTTTTGTTCGGCGGGGGCGTTGGCCAGCGCGGCATGCACAATCGGGGCGGCGCAATAATGGCTGACTTTGTGTTCGCGGATAAGGTCAAAACACAGCTCGGGCTCGAATTTGCGCAAACACACATTCACTCCGGCGCGCTCGGCCACCGTCCAGGCAAAGCACCAGCCGTTGCAGTGAAACAGCGGCAGCGTCCACAGATAAACAGGGTGTTTGGGCATGTCCCAATTGAGGATGTTGGAGAGCGCATTGATTGTGGCGCCGCGGTGGCTGTAGACCACACCTTTGGGGTTGCCGGTGGTGCCGGAGGTGTAGCTCAATGTGATGGCGTCCCATTCGTCTTCAGGCCAAATCCAATTATCGTCGTCCTCGGCGCTTTGCAGCAGGCTTTCGTAATCGGTGTCGCCGTAAT
>CAYVIS010000278.1:0-2448 GCA_964451565.1 uncultured Neisseria sp. | reverse complement strand
GGCGCAGGTTTTGCTCGTTGGCCAGGCTACGCAATTGCTCATCTTTGAGCATGCCTTCCAGCTCTTCGATTTTGGCCTGCAAATCTTCGTAGCTCGGCGGCGCGGCCTCTTCGGGCGCGGCTTCGGCGGCGTCTAAAACTTCGGCTTCGGCATTGCCGGTAAGGGTTTCTTCATTCGGGTGTTGTTGTTCGCTCATGGTGCGTTCCTGTGAAAAAGCAGATGAATTCGGATGCGCATTTATATAAGGCCGTCTGAAAAATATTCAAGCATTCAGACGGCCTTTTGCTTGCGCGGCTTGCTAAATTACATAAAACAACATAAGGTAGGCATAATAGACAGTGAATTAAATTTGAACCCATACAGCGTTGGTTCACTTTGTCCGGATTCAAATCTAATCCACTATAAAAACAAAAAACAAGGCCGTCTGAAACTGCGTTGGCGGCCGATTTGCAAAGGAAATCAGCAATGAATGCCGACACCATTCAAAATCAGGGACGCGCGGTGGCGCAAACCATGCTCGAAGGGTTTAACAAACACTACCGCCTCTACCGCGAAGTAACCGCCCGCGCCAAGGGCTTGTTTGAGCAGCGCGACTGGCGCGGTATTCAGGATGCGGTGGCCGAGCGGATTCAGATGTATGACCAGCGCGTGCAGGAGGCGGTGGAAATCCTGCGCAACGAATATGCGGCCAACCGCCTCAGCGACGAGGTGTGGGCGGCGGCGAAAACGGAATACATTGCGCTCTTGGTCAACCACAAGCAGCCGGAATTGGCGGAAACGTTTTTCAATTCGGTGTCGACGCGGCTGCTGTCGAAAGAGTATTACAACAATCAGTTTATTTTTGTGAAACCGGCCACCAGCACGGAATATATTGATTCCGACCCGCCCACGTTTTGCTCGTTTTATCCCAACAAACAAGGCCTGCGCGACTGCATGCGCGATATTTTGCGCCATTTCGACTGGCAGGTGCCGTTTGCGCACGCGGGCAAAGACATCAGCAATATCCTGCGCGCCGCCAAGCTGCATTTCGATGCAGAGTGGCCGCCGGAAGAATTGAACCTGCATGTGCAGGTGTTGAATTCGCCGTTTTACCGCAACAAGGGCGCGTATATTTTCGGCCGCATCATCAACGGCAGCGCCCATCATCCGTTTGCGCTGGCCATTGCCCACAATGCCGAAGGCAAGCTGATTGTCGATGCGGCGCTGTTTGACGCCAAGCAAATCGCCGTTTTGTTTTCGTTTGCGCGCGCCTATTTTTTGGTCGACATGCCCGTGCCCAGCGGCTATGTGCAGTTTCTCAATGCCATTTTGCCGATGCGCACGCCGGGCGATCTCTACACCATGGTCGGCCTGCACAAACAGGGCAAAAACATCTGGTGGCGCGAATTCGTGCAGCACTTGGAATATTCGCACGACCAATTCATCCTCGCCCCGGGCGTGAAAGGGCTGGTGATGACCGTGTTTACCCTGCCCTCGTTTCCGTATGTGTTTAAAGTGATTAAAGACAAATTCGGCCCGAATAAAGATTTCGACCAAGAATACGTGCGCCAGAAATACTTGCTGGTGAAGAAACACGACCGCGTCGGCCGCATGACCGACACGCTCGAATTCACCAACGTGCCGCTACCCAAAGCGCGTTGCAGCGAGGAGTTTCTCGAAGAAATGCGCCAGCTCGCGCCCAGCCAGTTTGAGGAACATGCCGAACATGTGGTAATCAAACATGTGTATGTGGAATACCGCCTCAAACCGCTCAACCTGTTTATGCAAAAAGCCAAACCCGCTGAAAAAGCAGCGGCGGTCATCGATTACGGCTATGCCTTGAAAGAGCTGGCTTCGGCAAATATTTTCCCCGGCGACATGCTGTATAAAAACTTCGGCATGACTCGCTTCGGCCGCGTGATTTTCTATGATTACGACGAAATCGAATACATGACCGACTGCAATTTCCGCGCCATTCCGCCCGCGCCGAACCCGGAATACGAAATGTCGGGCGAAGTGTGGTATCCGGTGCACAAAGGCGATGTGTTCCCCGAAGAATTCGGCCCTTTCCTGCTCGGCGAGCCGGACGTGCGCCAAGTGTTTCTGCAACACCACAAAGACCTGCTCACACCCGAATTCTGGCAGGGCAAAAAAGAGCGCCTGCAACAGGGGCTGGTCGACGATTTCTACCCCTACCCGCAATCACTGCGCTTCACCCCCGGCAAAGTCGCCAAAGGCTTGGTGGAAAATACTGACGTGTGAAGTTTGTTGGCAGGTGTAGCAAAGGCCGTCTGAACGGTTTGTTTCAGACGGCCTAATTGCCATTGGGCTTCATCACCATTGCGTTTATTTCCCACCCTTTCCGCCCGTCATTGCCGGGCGCCGACCCGGCAATCCAGCCTGAGGCCGTCTGAAAGATTGCTTATATCGGATAATCTGACAGGCCGCGTATTTCCTATCCCACAAAAG
>CAYVIS010000277.1:0-2449 GCA_964451565.1 uncultured Neisseria sp. | reverse complement strand
AGTACGGCAAGGCGAGCCAACGCTGTACTGGTTCAAATCTAATCCACTATATTTGGTGTCAGACATTTGATTGGCGTGATTAGCGCGGCGGCGCAGGCGGACACGCAAACCATTCCGCCTGCAAACCTAATCGGAATCTTGCGGTCTTATAGTGAATGTGAATTAGAAATGAAACCGTTCAATATACTATGGCCGCCCAGCAACGAAAGGCCGTCTGAAACCGAATCTGCACGCCAAGCCCGCCGTTGCAACAGACTTGTGCAAAGGCCGCATGCCCGGCCGCACAAATCGGCTACAATACCCACCAAGCCCTTTCCACAACCTCCGTTTCAGACGGCCTGATTTTATGAATGCACGCTGGTTTTACACCCAATTGTGGCGCATCGCGCCGCCGCTTATCCGCCGCTATCTGCGCCGCCGCGCCCGCAAAGCGCCGGCCTATCTCGAGCATTGGGGCGAACGCTTCGGCGCGCCGCTGGCCGGGGCGGTGCAGCATCCTTTGTGGATACATGCCGTGTCGGTGGGCGAAACCCGCGCCGCGCAGCCGCTGATTGCCGAGTTGAAACGGCATTTTCCCGACGCGCCGCTCTTGCTCACGCAGATGACCCCCACCGGACGCGCCACCGCCGAGGCGCTGTATCCCGATGCGCAATGCCGCTATCTGCCTTACGACAAGCCCGAATACATCCGCCGGTTTTTGAGCGAACATCAGCCGCGCTTGGGTGTGTTGATGGAAACCGAAATCTGGCCGAACCTGATGCACGCCTGTGCCGAGGGCGGCGTGCCGCTGTTTCTGGCCAACGCGCGGCTGTCGGAAAAGTCACAACAGGGCTATCTGAAAGTGCGCCCGCTGGTTGCGCCCGCGTTGGCGGGTTTGCGCGGCTGCTACGCCCAAACCGCCGCCGATGCCGAGCGGCTGCACTTTATCGGTGCGTCCAATGTGCATGTGTGCGGCAACAGCAAATACGACATCAGCCCGCCCGAAGCCGCCCGCCAGCTTGCCGCCGAATTCAAGCAGCGCATCGGTGCCCGCCCGGTGGTGGTGTGTGCCAGCACGCGCGAGCACGACGGCATCGACGAAGCGGCGCTGCTGCTGGACGCGTGGCGCGCATACCGAGGCGATGCGCTGCTGGTGATTGTGCCGCGCCATCCCGAACGCTTTCAGACGGCCTTTGAGTTGGCGCAACGCAATGGTTTTAAGGTGCAGAAACGCAGCGACAATGCGCCCGTAGCCGCCGACACGCAGGTGTGGATCGGCGACAGCATGGGCGAGCTGTTCGGCTTTTATCTTGCCGCGGATGTCGCTTTCGTGGGCGGCAGCCTGGTCGACACCGGTTGTCAAAACATCATCGAACCGATTGCCTGCGGCATCCCCACTCTGTTCGGCCCGTCAACCTTCAATTTCGCCGCCGCCTGCCAAGGCGCGGAAGCGGCGGGGGCGGCCAAACAGGTGTTCAGCGCCGAAGAATGGCAACACGTGGCCGCGCAATGGCTGGCCGATGCGGCGCTGCGGCAGCAATACGCCGACCATGCCGAGGCTTTCATCGCCCAACATCGCGGCGCCAGCGTGCGTATGGCGGAAAAAATCGCCCGTGCCGTCTGAAACGGCTGCACAGGCCGGTAAACGCGCGCTTGCGGTTAGACGGGTTTGCCGGAAGATTGGTGAGCCTGTCGAACCACTTGTACTGAGCTTAACAAAGCATTCAGACGGCTCAGCCTGTTCTCTCTGTATCACCCAAACCATTCCATTGTTAACAATTTCGATTGAAGCAAACGGCAGTTATCTTTATAAAACATGTAGTTCTTTTGAGTAAAAAAATTACAAATTTTGTGATGAATCCTTTAAAATGCCGCTCACGTCGCCCGCTGTGGCGGCCATTTATGGAGACACACTATGATTGAACAACTTCACCAATGGGTTAACGCCATCAGCGGCCCTTTGTGGGACGGCTTGATTTACCTGTTGTTGGGTACGGGTCTGTTTTTTACTCTGGCCACCGGTTTTGTACAAATCCGCCTGTTCGGCCGCAGCATCAAAGAAATGTTGGGTGGCCGTGCAGTGGGCAGCGACCCCCACGGCATCACGCCGTTTCAGGCGTTTGTGACCGGTTTGGCCAGCCGCGTCGGCGTCGGCAATATTGCCGGTGTGGCGATTGCGGTGGCAGTCGGCGGCCCCGGCGCGGTGTTTTGGATGTGGGTGACGGCGCTTATCGGCATGAGCTCTGCCTTCGCCGAATCGTCGCTGGCGCAGCTGTTTAAAATCCGTGACCACCGCAACGGCCATTTCCGCGGCGGCCCCGCTTATTACATCACGCAGGGCTTGAAACAGCGCTGGTTGGGTGTGGTGTTTGCCTTGAGCCTGATTTTCTGTTTCGGGTTGGTGTATAACGCGGTGCAGGCCAACTCGATTGTGGCGGCCACCGAAGCGGCTTGGGGCTGGAACAAACAT
>CAYVIS010000276.1:0-2464 GCA_964451565.1 uncultured Neisseria sp. | reverse complement strand
CTCTTGAAGGGTAAAGCTTTCTTCCAATAACTGGGCAAAATTTTCCATAGTCATATATAACTCTTTTCGGTACACCGCCAAGGGGTGCGGGTCTGATTGAAAAACGCTTGTCGTCCCTGGCTCGACAAGCGGAATACTGCAAATTTTTCAGACGGCCTTTTACGCAAACAAGGCCGTCTGAACGGAATAAACGCGAATTATACAGCAGATTTTATTTTTTGCCATACCAATCAAGCACTTTTTTTACTGCTTCTTCGATGCCCATGTTTGAGGTATCCAACAATTCGGCATCGGGCAATTGCAGCAGCGGCGCGACCGGACGGCGGCGGTCGGCTTCATCACGCGCTTCGATATCAGACAAAATACGTTCAAATTCAATACCCTCACAAGCCAAACCCAATTGCTTGGCGCGGCGCTCGGCACGAACCTGCGCGCTGGCGGTGAGAAATACCTTCAATTCGGCCTGCGGAAAAATCACCGAGCCCATATCGCGGCCATCGCCGACCAAACCGTTTTCGCCGAGAAAATCGCGCTGGCGCTGCAGCAAGGCTTCACGCACCGCAGGCAGTGCCGCTACGGCGGAAGCACCCATGCCGATGGCTTCAGTGCGGATGGCTTCCGACACGTCTTCACCGGCGAGCAAAACTTTTTGGCCGTCAAACAAAGCGGGTAACTGCTGCGCCAATTCGGCCACAGCCGCTTCATCGTGCCACTCCACACCCTGTTTTTGCGCATACAGCGCGGTGAGGCGGTACAGCGCACCGGAATCAAGGTAATCAAAACCCAATGCCGCGGCCACGCGCGAAGCCACTGTACCCTTGCCTGAAGCGCTCGGGCCGTCGATGGCGATGACTTTTTGTTTGAAATCCATGTCGTTCTCTATATTCGGTTTGGCAAATTGTTGGCATAATAGCAAATCCGCAGCGTTTGCTCTATATCTCATCTTTAATTACGCTTGTTAAACCCGCCTCAACCGGATAAAAACACCATGACCGAATCCATTCGCCTGCCCGCCGTCAGCCTCCATCCCGCCACTGTTGCCCTGCCCGGATCCAAAAGCATCAGCAACCGCACGTTGCTGCTGGCTGCCCTATCCGACAATGTTTGCGAAATACATTCGCTGCTGAAATCAGACGACACCGACCGCATGCTCGAAGCGCTGACCGCGCTGGGCGTGCAATGGGAATATTTGGATGAAGGCCGTCTGAAAGTACACGGCTGCAACGGCGTATTCCCGCAGCGCCAAGCCGATTTGTTTCTCGGCAATGCCGGCACCGCCTTCCGACCGCTCACCGCCGCGCTGGCCGTACTCGGCGGCGACTACCATCTGCACGGCGTGCCGCGTATGCACGAGCGTCCGATTGGCGATTTGGTTGATGCACTGCGCCTGGCCGGTGCCGATGTGCAATATCTTGGCAACGACGGCTACCCGCCGCTGCAAATTAACGCCCGCAACGACAGCGGCGCGCGCGTGATTCCGATTAAAGGCAACGTATCGAGCCAATTCCTGACCGCCCTGTTGATGGCGCTGCCGCTCACCGGCGAAGCGTTTGAAATCCACATGGTCGGCGAATTGATTTCCAAGCCCTATATCGACATCACTTTGAAACTGATGGCGCAATTCGGCGTGGTGGTGGACAACCAAAATTATCAAGTTTTCAAGCTGCCTGCCAATGCCCGTTATCATGCGCCCGAAGTGTTGCACGTTGAAGGCGATGCTTCCAGCGCCTCTTATTTTCTCGCCGCCGGATTGCTGTCGGGCGCGCCCGTACGCGTCACCGGCATCGGCCGCAACAGCATTCAGGGTGATGTTGCCTTTGCCGACGAGCTGGCAAAAATCGGTGCCGATGTGGTTTGGGGCGACAATTTCATCGAAGTTTCCCGCCCCGCCGACCGCGCCGTGCAGCCGTTTGACTTAGACGCCAACCATATTCCCGATGCCGCCATGACGCTGGGCGTGGTCGCACTCGCCACCGGCGCACCTTGCACGCTGCGCAACATCGGCTCTTGGCGCGTGAAAGAAACCGACCGCATCGCCGCCATGGCTGCGGAATTGCGCAAAGTCGGCGCTACAGTTGTGGAAGAACCTGAAGCCATCCACATTACTCCACCCGCTACGCTGATTGCCGATGCCAAAATCGACACCTACGACGACCACCGCATGGCCATGTGTTTTTCATTGGTGTCGCTGCTGGGCGTGTCGGTGATAATCAACGATCCGAAATGCACGCACAAAACCTTCCCGACTTATTTTGACGTGTTTGCCTCGCTGCACCGATAATGCTTCCAAATCAACAAGGCCGTCTGAAAAACTTTACCTATTCAAGCGTATTTTCAGACGGCCTTAAACTATTCCAACATGAAAATTTATATACTGAATATTGATTTAAAATAATCCGGCAACACGCCGCACCGCTGCGGCAAACTGCATCACAACTGTCACCATCTTGATATATAATAAATA
>CAYVIS010000275.1:0-2474 GCA_964451565.1 uncultured Neisseria sp. | reverse complement strand
ATGCCGTGGCCGTCAACCCGCCGCTCACCGAGCAGCAGCAAGCCGTGGTGCGCGAGCAGGCCGGTATCAATCCGGTAACGCAGCTGGTGGGCGATGTGGTCAAGCCCACCGATCACAGCGTGCCGGAAGCCGGCGACAAGCCCGATTAAGCAGATGCACAAAGGCCGTCTAAAACCTTTCAGACGGCCTTTGTGCATTAAAATACCAAACCGCCGACCATTAATAAAGAAAGAAAAAGATGCTGCAAGTATTATTGTTGCTATTGCTGGGCAAGCTGCAAGACACGGTGATGACACATTGGCCGGCTTGGCGCTGGGCGCTGCTGTTTGCCATATTGGTTTTCTTATTCGGTTTAGGCGCAGGCGTGGGCGGAGCGGGGATTGCCGCATTGCTGTCGGGGCTTTATAGCTGGGCTTATTTCGCCTTGCTGAGAAGAGTGTCGGATCATCTGATGATGTGGCTTGCCATTTATCTTGCCGGCGCACTGCTGCCGCTGGTGCTGGCTTTTCAAATGGTGAAATGATGCAGGCGCACAATAAACCCAAGCAAAAGGCCGTCTGAAACCTTTCAAACGGCCTTTTGCTGTGCTATCAAAATCAAATGCAAAATCAAATACAAAATCAAATACGCCGCGCCAATTCCTCGGCTTTGCCCACATAAAGCGCGGGGGTGAGTGCGTGCAATTGCGCTTTGGCTTCGGCGGGAATCTCCAGCGCGTTGATAAACACCGTGAGCACTTGCGGCGTGATGCCTTCTTTGCCGCGCGTGAGGTCTTTGAGTTTTTCATACGGATTGGCCACGCCATAGCGGCGCATCACCGTTTGAATCGGCTCGGCCAGCAATTCCCAAGTGGCATCCAAATCGGCGGCCAGCGCGGCGGGGTTGGCTTCGAGCTTGTTCAGGCCGCGCAGGTGCGCCACCAGCCCCAAAATGGTGTAGCCCGTGCCCACACCCATATTGCGCAACACGGTGCTGTCGGTGAGGTCGCGCTGCCAGCGTGAAACCGGCAGTTTCTCGGCCAGAAAGCCCAATACGGCGTTGGCCATGCCGAGGTTGCCTTCGGAATTTTCAAAGTCGATGGGGTTGACTTTGTGCGGCATGGTGGAAGAGCCGACTTCACCGGCTTTCACTTTTTGTTTGAAGTAGCCCAGCGAGATGTAACCCCACACGTCGCGGTTGAAATCAATCAGAATGGTGTTTACGCGCGCGATGGTTTGGAAGAATTCGGCCATGTAGTCGTGCGGCTCGATCTGGATGGTGTAGGGGTTGAAGGTGAGGCCGAGGCCGGATTCGACAAATTGGCGGCAATGCGCTTCCCAGTCCACATCGGGGTAGGCAACCATGTGGGCGTTGTAGTTGCCGACTGCGCCGTTGATTTTGCCCAAAAACTCTTGCGCTTGCAGCGCTTTGGTTTGGCGTTGCAGGCGGTAAACCACGTTGGCCAATTCTTTGCCGAGGGTAGAAGGCGTGGCGGGCTGGCCGTGGGTGCGGCTCATCATCGGCACGGCGGCAAATTCGTGCGCCATTGCGGTGAGCTTGGCGCTGATGTCGGCCAGTTGCGGCAGCAGCACGTGTTCACGCGCTTCTTGCAGCATCAAGGCGTGCGAGAGGTTGTTGATGTCTTCGCTGGTGCAGGCGAAATGGATGAATTCGCTGGCATCGGCCACTTCGGGCACGCCGGAAAAACGCTCTTTAAGCCAGTATTCGATGGCTTTTACGTCGTGGTTGGTGGTGGCTTCGATGGCTTTCACGGCGGCGGCATCGTCCAGCGAGAATTCGGCGATTACGTCGTCGATTTCTTTGATGGTGAATTCGCTGAACGCGGGCACTTCAACGATTTTCGGCTCGGCGGCCAGCGCTTTGAGCCAACTCAATTCCACTTTGACACGGGCTTTCATCAAGCCGTATTCGGAAAAAATCGGGCGCAGCGCTTCAACGGATTTGGCATAACGGCCGTCAAGCGGCGAGAGGGCGGCAATAGAATTAATCATGTTCGGTTTCCTGTTTGTAAGAGGCCGGCAAGGCGGAATTCAGGGCAGATTATACATCAAGCGGCTTTCAGACGGCCTGAATATAAACGATTATTTTCGGCGCTATGGCCGATGGCGGAAAAGGTTGAATTCGATAGAAAGCATACATAAAAGGCCGTCTGAAACCGGGCTGGCTTCAAACGGCCTTTTCAGACGGCCTGTGTTTACACGCCCTGTTTCAGGCTGGCTTCGATAAAGCCGTCTAAATCGCCGTCGAGCACGGCTTTGGTGTTGCCCATTTCATAGCCGGTGCGTAAATCTTTGATGCGTGAGGAATCCAATACATACGAGCGGATTTGGCTGCCCCAGCCCACATCGCTTTTGCCGTCTTCCAGCGCTTGTTTTTCTTCGTTGCGCTTGCGCATTTCCAATTCAAACAGCTTGGATTTCAGCATTTCCATCGCGGCGGCTTTGTTGGCGTGTTGCGAGCGGTCGTTTTGGCAT
>CAYVIS010000274.1:0-2482 GCA_964451565.1 uncultured Neisseria sp. | reverse complement strand
TAACTATTTGTCACAACAGGCTCATGCAGAAATCCAAACCGAAATCAATAAGCTGGGGCGGATGCCGAATACACAGTTGGATAATCTGTTGGCACAAATCGACGAGCGGGAACAGCAAGAGCGGGATTTGGCGGAAAAAATCGACTCGCTGAAAAATACCAATTCCGACGAACAAATAGAAGCATTAAAAGAAGCCAATCGGGAAGTGAGCAAGTGTGCCGATGAAACAGGCCGTCTGAAAGCCAATTTGGAGCGGCAGGAGCTCACTTTTAATCGTGCGAAACGGGAAGTTGAGCAATTGCAAGACAAAGAGAGCGACAATAATCCCAAAATGCTGAAATCCAGACGTGCCGGCGATGTGGAAAAAGTGATTGAGCGCTTGAAAGAAAGGCTGTTGGCTGAAAAAACCGAGATTTTGAGTGTGGCGGCAACACGCATCAATCGAGAAATTGCCCACGATGCACGGATAGACCGTGTGCGTATTGATGCCTTGGGCAAGATGACTTTATTCGGCCAAGACGGTTGTGAAACCCGAGTGGCTTTGTCGGCCGGGCAGATGCAGATATTGATTATGTCGCTGGTGTCGGCCTTGGCCGAAGTAACCCAATATCAGGCACCGCTGGTCATTGATACGCCGTTGGCACGCTTGGATGAATGCCACCGCCAAGGTTTGTTCAAGCACTGGCAGGGTTTGCAGCAGCAGGTGATTTTGTTGTCGCAAGATACGGAAATCACGCCTGAAGTTTGCCGACAGCTTGACGCGAGCGTGGGTAAAACTTATCTGGTGCAGGCAAAATCATTGGCAACCGGCGGCGCGCAATCGATTGTGACAGAAAATACTTATTTCAACTAAGGGGAGCGGCATGTATCAAATCAGTGCTGAACAAAAATGGGATGCCGAGTATTACCATGAATTGATGGATAAACGCATTGTATCCAGCAAAAAAGCAAAAGAAATCCGCGATGAATTATTCCGTGCGGGCGCATTGCCTGATTTTGACAATAATTATGATTGGGCAGTGTTGTGTATAGCTTATTGCTTTGCAAACGGCTGGGCAACCAAAGAAGAGCGGCTGGAGGAGCCGGAAGATGGCAAAGGGGTGGAAATTCCGGGGTTTAAAACCTGTTTTCAGGATTATGCCCGTTTATGGCTGGTGTTGCTCAGTGATGCTTTATTTGAAGTGAAACAAGGGCAGCTTTGCAGTAAAGAGGATTTGTATGCCTATATTCAGAAATTGTGGCACACCGGCGCGCTTGAATTGAATCGTTCTTGGGAACGTTGCAAACAATTTAAATGTGATGATGATTTGGCGGCACGGCAACTCTTTATTCAAGAGTTGAGCAGCTTAGCCGCCAAACAGGCAAAAAGTTTTCAAGGGCAAACCATGCCCGGCTCTGATGGTCAGGATGCAGTGGCTGAAGTACAGGAAACAGGCGCTCGCTTGAAATCAGCACTGACGCAAGCCGGTGTTAATCTGAAAGATTTGGTATTTCTGTCTGCCGGTGTCCGTTATGATATTTACCGTCTGCGCCTGCATAAATATACCGAGCTGGAAAAATACCACAAGGCCGTTTGCGCGGCTTTGGGGGTGGGCGGCGCGGCATTACACATCAGCCCGTGCACCAACGGGGAAGCGTTCGCTTATGATTTGAAATGGCTGCGTGATCCGCAAACATGGCAGCGACTGGGTGCAGATGCTTTCGGCCGGGCTTTGCAGCAGTATGAAGGCAAGTTGGCTTTGCCGGTGTGTGTGGGGTTGGACGAGCAGGGCGAGCCGCGTTTTGAAGATTTAGCCGAAGCGCCGCATATTCTGATTGGCGGTACGACAGGCTCGGGAAAGTCGGTATTTGTGCGCACGCTGTTGAAGAGCCTGTTTGATTTGAGTAAAGGCCAAGACAAGCTGGAAGTGGCCATTTTAGACCCGAAAAAAGTGGATTACCAAATTTTCGAGAACGAAGAAGATTTGTGGGAAGAACGGATTTTGGATGATTATGAGGAGATGTATGAATTCCTGCAAGATTGTGTACAAGAGTCCGAAAATCGCTATGAACTCATGAAAGAATACCGCGTGACCAAATTGGCGCACTTGCCGGAAGCTGTCCGCCCGAGATACCGTGTGATTGTGGTAGATGAAGTGGCCAACCTTTGTGATAATCATCAGGGTATTGAAGCGCAATTGACACTGCTCGCCGAAAAAGCCCGTGCCTCGGGCATTCATTTGGTGTTGAGTACGCAACGCCCTGATGCGGCTACGTTTAAAGGCCGTTTGCGCAGCAATCTGCCGTCGCGCATTGCTTTGAAAGTGCAGAAGCAGACGGAATCTAAAATCATCTTGGATGAAGGGGGTGCAGAAAATCTGTTAGGCAAAGGCGACCATCTGATTAAATGGAATGGTGGCGAAACTTATTTTCTGCATGGTTTTGATTTGTAATCGGTTTGCAGGTTGAGAAAGGCCGTCTGAAAAAATTTTTCAGACGGCCT
>CAYVIS010000273.1:0-2505 GCA_964451565.1 uncultured Neisseria sp. | reverse complement strand
CTTCGGCAGCCCCGACGGTTTGGCATTCGACAGCCGCGGCGTATTGTGGATTCAAACCGACGTATCGGCATCGACCGTCAACCTGAAAGAATACGCCGGCATGGGCAACAACCAAATGGTTGCCACCATTCCGGGCACCAACGAATACCGCCGCTTCCTCACCGGCCCCAACGGCAGCGAAGTAACCGGCATCGCCTTTACGCCCGACAACAAAACCATGTTCATCAACATCCAACATCCGGGCGAACCAGCTAAGGGTAACAGCGATCCGGCCAATCCGACCGCTGTTTCAAGCTGGCCCGACGGCCCCGCCGGCGGCCGCCCACGCGCCGCAACCGTGGTGATTACCAAAAACGACGGCGGCGTGATTGGCAGCTGATGAAAATTTATTGATGTAAATCAGGCCGTCTGAAAGTTTCAGACGGCCTCTCGCATTGTTGGGTTGCAGATTCGGTTAGAATACACGCCACTACATTTCAGACGGCCTTGTGTTACTGCGATTGATTACATTGAGGCTTTTATAAAACAACCCACGCCGTCATTGCCGAACCCCGACCCGGCAATCCAGATGGTTGGGCTGAGGAAACAATAGATTGAATGTTTTCAGACGGCCTGCATCGCTGGTAATGGTTACGTTGAGGCTTCTTGCAATTAACCCGCATCGTCATTGCCGGGCCCCGACCCGGCAATCCAGTCAGTCGGACTGAGGAAACAGTAGATTGAATGTTTTCAGACGGCCTGCACGCTGGTAATGGTTACGTTGAGGCTTTTTACAATTAACCCGCACCGTCATTGCCGGGCCCCGACCCGGCAATCCAGTCAGTCGGACTGAGGAAACATTGTAGTGAAATCTTTCAGACGGCCTGCACCGCTGCGGATGGCAATGCAACAGACTGACGGTAGCCAAGTAATCGAGTAGGGCGGCTCCGCTGCTATAAGACGATGCCGCCGCTACCCAAAAGCCTAACCCGCAAACCAAGGCCGTCTGAACACCCGAGAAAGGAAAAACATGACCACACGCCGCGAAATCCTCGCTTGGTGCGACGACACCCTGCAAACCACCTTATTTAAAGACTACGCCCCCAACGGCCTGCAAGTCGAGGGCAAAGAAACCGTCAGCAAAATCATCACCGCCGTCACCGCCAGCCGCGCCGCCATCGACTACGCGGCAGAGCAGGGCGCGGATATGCTGCTGGTGCACCACGGAATGTTTTGGAAAAGCGAGCCGGTCACCATCACCGGCTGGAAAAAACAGCGCATTGCAACATTGCTGCAACACCAAATCAATCTGGCAGGCTACCACCTGCCGCTGGACGCCCACCCCGAATGGGGCAACAACGCCCAATTGGGCGCACGCTTGGGTTGGCAGACCGATTACCGCTGCGGCGACCAAAACCTGCTCCACATCGGCCGCCCCGCAGTGGCGGAAACCTTGTCGTATTGGGCGGGTGAATTGATGCACAAGCTCGGGCGCGAGCCGGTGATTGTCGGTGATGAAACGATGGAAATCAAAAAGATAGCTTGGTGTACGGGCGGTGCGCAGGGCTTTTTTCAGACGGCCATTGATGAGGGTGTGGATGCATTTGTCACCGGTGAAATTTCCGAAGCGCAATACCACCTCGCCAACGAAACCGGCGTGGCCTTTATCAGCGCGGGGCACCACGCTACCGAACGCTACGGCGTGCAGGCGCTGGGTCACGAAATCGCACGCGAATTCGGGCTGACAGTGGGTTTCTTTGACGAACAAAACCCTGCATAAAATCAAAATCTGCCGCAAAACTTTACCTTATTTTAAATAATGCTTTAAGTCTGCCGATAAAATCGGGTAGAATTAAAGAGTTTAATGGCTCGGTATTCCCAATTGTTAGGATGACTGGATAATGGATAATAAAGAAATCAATCAAGGCCGCCGCCGCTTTCTCACCTTGGCTACGGCCGGCGTGGGCGGCGTAGCGGCCATCGGTGTGGCAACACCGTTTGTGGCCAGCTGGTTCCCCTCGGAAAAAGCCAAGGCTGCCGGCGCGCCTGTTGAAGTAGACGTCAGCAAAATCGAAGCAGGCCAATTGATGACTGTCGAATGGCAAGGCAAACCGGTGTGGGTGCTCAACCGCACCGAAGCGCAACAGCAAAGCATTCCCAAGCTCGACGGCTCAATGGCCGACCCGGCTTCGGAAGTGGAACAGCAACCCGAATATTGCAAAAACGAATTGCGCTCCATCAAAGAAAACATCTTCGTGGCCATCGGTATCTGCACCCACTTGGGCTGCTCGCCGACCTACCGCCCCGACGTGGCGCCGGCCGATTTGGGCTCCGACTGGCAAGGCGGCTTCTTCTGCCCCTGCCACGGCTCCAAATTCGACTTGGCAGGCCGCGTGTATAAAGGCGTGCCCGCGCCGACCAACCTGATTATTCCGCCCTATAAATACCTGACCGACGCCACCATCCTGGTGGGCGACGATAAATAAAGGGACTCATCATGGCAAACCAAACCAATAATGAAAACAA
>CAYVIS010000272.1:0-2526 GCA_964451565.1 uncultured Neisseria sp. | reverse complement strand
TGTAGTCGGCGGCAAGGCCGCGTTGGTTGTCGGTGCCGACATGGGCGGTAATATCGCCGTGGCCTACTTGGTTTTTGTGCGGGCGTTTGCTGATGTAGTTAATAAGGCCGCCGGCATTGGCCGCGCCGAAAGTCATCGAATCGGCACCTTTGGTCACTTCTACCGCTTCAATGCCGTAAACTTCCGCATGAGGTGTAAAGAAGCCGTAGCTGACCGCAGGCGAGCCGTCAACAGATTGGCTGGCTTCGGTGCCGCGGATGCGGAACCAGTTGGTGTTGGTGTCGCTGCCGAAAGGCTGGTTGGTAAAACCGGCTTGATAACGGCCGATCTCATCCATTTTTTCAACGCCTTCTTCAGACAGGGTTTCTGCACTGATGTTTACTGCAGATTTTGCCTGACGGAACGGTACGGCTTGCAGCTTGTTGATTGAGCCCACCACGCTGACGGTTTCCAGCTCGGTGTTACTTACTTCGTCGGCAGCGAAGCCGTGTGTGTATGCACCCAACACGGCTGCGGCGAGCAGGCTGCGGGTGAAGATTTGATGAACCATTTGGTTTCCTTTTTTTACAGAATAAATAATGCCAGGCCGTCTGAAACAGCAAGCTTTTCAGACGGCCTGTTGATAAAGATTTTAATTTCGGGTGGGATTATAGGTTGTGAAGGCAGGGTTTGTAAGGTTGCAGCAGGTAAAATGCAGCAATTTGTGTGCAGACGGAGAAATTATGTTGTTTAATTGATACGGATTTTTGTTCGTATCGTGAATAGATAATTCGAGATAGTGTGCAGCGTGATTTTGCAGTGGTTAACGGTTGGCAAACGCTGTCGGTAAGGCTTGAAATAGCATAAAATTTGGCCTGTGTTATACAGCCGCTCAATACATACATAGCTGTAAATTTAAGGAGGCCGTCTGAAATGCCGCAATACAAACCTGTCATCATTACTACCACCGCGCCCGACCGCGAAGAAGCCGAGCGCATCGGCGCGGCGCTGCTCGAAAAACAGCTCGCCGCCTGCGTGCAATACGACAATATCCGCAGCCAATATGTGTGGCAGGGCGAAGTGCATGCCGATGAGGAAATCCGCCTCACCATCAAATCGGCGCGCTGCCATTATCAAGCGGTGGAACACACGATTTTGCAGCTGCACAGCTACGAATGCCCGCAGGTTTTGATGCAGCAGGTGAATAGAGGGTTTACTCCATATTTGAAGTGGGCGAAGGCGGTTTTGGGTTTATAATACAGGCCGTCTGAAAGCGTGTATAGTGAATTAGATTTGAACCAATACAGCGTTGGCTTGCCTAGTCGTACTAGGTGTACTGTCTGCGGCTCACCGCCTTGTCTTGATTCAAATTTAATTCACTATATAATCCGCCCGATTGATTTCAGACGGCCTTTGATGCCGTCTGAATGTTTGATAACGATTTGAATTGATTGAAAGAAAGAAAGCCATGTTCCGCACCATGCTCGGCGGCAAAATCCACCGCGCCACCGTTACCGAAGCCGATTTGAATTATGTCGGCAGCATCACAGTCGATCAAGACCTGCTCGACGCCGCAGGCATCTGCGTGAACGAAAAAGTGCAAATTGTAAACAACAACAACGGCGCGCGCCTCGAAACCTATACCATTCCCGGCGAGCGCGGCAGCGGTGTGATTTGCCTCAACGGCGCCGCAGCGCGGCTGGTACAGAAGGGCGACATCGTGATTATCATGTCGTATGTGATGATGAGCAATGAAGAAGCCAAAAAGCATGAGCCCAAAGTGGTGTTGGTAAACGAGAAAAACAAAATCCGCGGCATCATCCATTACGAGCCGCCGCATACGGTGTTGTAAGCTCGGATGAAAATGAAAGGCCGTCTGAAAGATTTGCTTTCAGACGGCCTTTGCTTGTATGCAGGGGCGCGAAGCCGCATAATATTGGATTATTGATTGGAACGGTTGTCGATATTTTGCTGCTGCGCAGGCGCGAATAATAGGCCGTCTGAAAGGAAAACCATGAAACTCGCCAAATTTTTGAAGCAAGCCGCATCGGTGCTTAATCGTTTGGATGCTTTGCTGCCGCCGGAAACCGCCGAACCGGATTGGCAGGCGCTGGCTTATCGTTGGCAGAGCGTGGGTCGGCGCGGTGTGTTGGAAAGCTTGCCGCGTCCGCACACGTTTGCGCTGAGCCGTTTGGCGGCGGTAGATACGCAGATGCAGCGGCTTATCCGCAATACCGAGCAGTTTCTCGAAGGCCGCCCGGCCAATAATGTGTTGATGACGGGCGCGCGCGGCACGGGCAAATCTTCGCTGGTGAAGGCGCTGCTGCACGAATATGCCGAGCGCGGCCTGCGTTTGATTGAAGTGGATAAAACCGATTTGGTGAGCCTGCCTGCGCTGCTCACTATTTTGGAAAAGCGGCCGGAAAAGTTTATTGTGTTTTGCGACGATTTGTCGTTTGAAAGCGGCGAGGATACCTACAAAGCACTGAAAACCGCGCTCGACGGCGGTTTGTCGCAGCGTTGCGCCAATGTGCTGGTGTATGCCAC
>CAYVIS010000271.1:0-2531 GCA_964451565.1 uncultured Neisseria sp. | reverse complement strand
GGGTGCGCAAGCCCGACGGCAAGCTCGTGCCCAAACAAGGCGGCAAGCTGAAAATTTTGGCCAATATTTTCGCCAACCCCAACATGCCGCAGATTGACGACTACTACGAGCCGTTCACCTACGACTACGAGCACCTGCAAAACGCGCCGAAAATGAAAACGCCGCCGACTGCCCGCCCCGTTTCCGTGCTGACCGGCAAGAAAATGGACAAAATCGAATGGGGTCCCAACTGGGAAGACGATTTGGCCGGCGAATTTGAAAAACGCGCCAAAGACGTGCTGTTTGAAGGCATTCAAAAAGACATGCACGCCGCGTTTGAGCAAACCTTTATGATGTATCTGCCGCGCCTGTGCGAGCACTGCCTCAACCCCACCTGCGTGGCTTCTTGCCCCTCCGGCAGCATCTACAAACGCGAAGACGACGGCATCGTGTTGATCGATCAAGACAAATGCCGCGGCTGGCGCATGTGCGTATCCGGCTGCCCCTACAAAAAAATCTACTACAACTGGACCAGCGGCAAAGCCGAAAAATGCACCTTCTGCTACCCGCGCATCGAAGGCGGCCAACCGACCGTGTGCTCCGAAACCTGCGTCGGCCGCATCCGCTACCTCGGCGTGCTGCTTTATGATGCCGACAAAATCGAGCAAGCCGCTTCAGTTGAAAACCCGCAAGATTTGTATGAGCAACAACTGGGCGTGTTCCTGAACCCGCACGACCCCGAAGTGCAAAAAGAAGCACTCAAACAAGGCATCAGCCAACAATGGCTCGACGCCGCCCAAAAATCGCCGGTGTACAAAATGGCGATGGAATGGAAAGTGGCCTTCCCGCTGCACCCCGAATACCGCACGCTGCCGATGGTGTGGTATATCCCGCCCTTGTCGCCGATTCAATCGGCTATCGAAAACGGCTTGGTGGGCGAAAACGGCATTATCCCCAGCGTCGACGAAATGCGTATTCCCCTGCGCTACTTGGCCAACCTGCTCACCGCCGGCAAAGTCGAGCCGATTAAAGCCGCGCTCGAGCGCATGATTGCCATGCGCCGCTTCAAACGCGGCCAAACCGTGCACGGCGAAACGCTGGAAGCCACCCTCGACGGCACCGGCCTCACCCCGGCAATGGTGGAAGACATGTATCAAATCATGGCGATTGCCAACTACGAAGACCGCTTCGTGATTCCCACCAGCCACAAAGAAATGGTGGAAAACAGCTTCGACGACAAAGCCAGCTGCGGCTTCACCTTCGGCAACGGCTGCTCAAGCGGCAGCAGCGAAGAGAGCCTGTTCGGCAAACGCAAAGGCACACCGATTATCTTCCACGACCGTCGCAAAGACATCGAAGAAAACCGCGAAAAAGGAGTGCACTGATGGCAGCCAACCCCGTTTACCAATGGTTTTCGGCGCTGCTGTGTTACCCCGAGGCCGAGCTGCTCGAGGCATTGCCCGAGTTTCAGACGGCCTTGCGGGAATGGCCTGAATTAGCGGCGCAACAACCCGCCTTGCAAGGTTTTCTGGATCATCTGGGCAGCCACAGCCTGCGTGAACTGCAAGAAAGCTACGTCGCCACCTTCGACCGCAACCGCAACCACGCGCTCTATATTTTCGAGCACGTATACGGCGAAGACCGCGACCGCGGCAGCGCGATGGTGGATTTACTGGAAGAATACCGCAACGGCGGCTTTGAATTGGGCGACGACGAATTGCCCGATTATCTGCCCGTGTTGCTGGAATATCTGGCGCAAGTGCCGTCTGAACACGCGCAGAAGCTTTTGGGCGACGCCGTGCATGTGGTGGCACACATCGGCAAAAAGCTCGAAGCCAACGGCTCACCCTATGCCGCGCTGCTGCAAGGCGTGACCGCCCTAAGCCCGGTTGAGCCGCAACCTTTGGTTGAGCCGCCCGTGCGCGACATGGATGAAGCCATGGAAACCTTCGGCCCCGATTTCAGCGGCCAAGAGCCCCTGCTCAAGCCCAGCATCGAAACCGTACAGTTTTATCCCAAATCTGCGTATCAAAACGCAGCACAAGGAGCAGAATCATGAACACGTTTAACCAGTTTTTCTTCGGCATTTATCCCTATATCTGCCTGGCGATTTTCTTCTTCGGCTCGCTCGTGCGCTTCGACCGCGAGCAATACAGCTGGAAAAGCGAATCCAGCCAATTGCTCTACGCCGGCCAACTGCGCTTGGGCAACATTTTGTTTCACGTCGGCGTATTGATGGTGTTTTTCGGCCACCTGTTCGGCCTGCTCACCCCCTTGTGGTTTTGGGAACTCATCGGCGTATCGCATGGCGCCAAACAGATTTTCGCCATGCTGATGGGCGGCATCTTCGGCCTGATGGCGCTGGCCGGCCTGATTATCCTCATCAACCGCCGCTTCAAATGCGACCGCCTCGCCGCCAATTCCACCTGGCGCGACAAACTGGTGTTGCTGTGGATTCTGGCCACCCTGCTCTTGGGCTTGAGCACCATCTTCGTCAGCATGCAGCACACCGACGGCCACGAAATGGTGCAACTGATGCAGTGGGCGCAACA
>CAYVIS010000270.1:0-2569 GCA_964451565.1 uncultured Neisseria sp. | reverse complement strand
TGACCCACCGCACCTTTGAAGCGATTCAATATTACCTGCTCAAAGCCTCGGTGAATCTGGCCAAAGAATACGGCGCCTGCCCGCTGTTCCACGAAACCACTTACGCGCAAGGCAAGCTGCCGGTCGATACCTATAAAAAAGATTTGGATGCCGTCTGCCAAGAGCCGCTGTATCTGGATTGGGAAAGCCTGCGTGCCGAAATCGTGCAACACGGTTTGCGCAATTCCACTTTGACCGCGCTGATGCCGTCTGAAACCAGTTCACAAATCGCCAACGCCACCAATGGTATCGAGCCGCCGCGCGGTTTGGTGTCGGTGAAAGCCTCGAAAGACGGCATTTTGAAACAGGTGGTGCCCGAATTCGAGCGCTTGAAAGACCAATACGAGCTGTTGTGGCAATTGCCGGGCAACGACGGCTACCTCAAATTAGTGGGCGTGATGCAGAAATTTGTCGATCAGGCCATTTCCGCCAATACCAGCTACGACCCGCAACGCTTCGAGGGCGGCCGCGTACCGATGAAGCAAATGCTGAAAGATTTGCTCACCGCCTACAAATTCGGTGTGAAAACCCTGTATTACCACAACACCCGCGACGGTGCCGATGACACCCAAGTCGATTTGCAAGATGACGGTTGCGCGGGCGGCGCATGTAAAATTTAAGTTTTACGGCAAGTATCAACAAGGCGGAACAGGCGTTCCGCCTCAAATCATGAACCAAACAGCAGGCGCACAGGCCGTCTGAAACCGATTGGAAGCAACCATGTCGTGCGAACATTTAGTGATGTCCTACAGCACCTTCAGTAAAGAAAAAAACAATGCCTTGCTGGAGCCGATGTTTTTCGGCCAGCCGGTCAATGTGGCGCGTTATGACCAGCAGAAATACGAAATTTTTGAGAAACTGATTGAAAAACAACTGTCTTTCTTTTGGCGTCCGGAAGAAATCGACGTGTCGCGCGACCGCATCGACTACCAAAACCTGCCCGAACACGAGCAGCACATTTTCATCAGCAACCTGAAATACCAAACCCTGCTCGACTCGATTCAAGGCCGCAGCCCCAATGTCGGCCTGCTGCCGTTGGTGTCGATTCCCGAATTGGAAACTTGGATTGAAACCTGGTCGTTTTCGGAAACCATCCATTCGCGTTCCTACACCCACATTATCCGCAACATCGTCAACGACCCGTCCACCGTGTTTGACGGCATTGTCGATAACGAATACATCATCAAACGCGCGGAAGACATCGCCTGCTATTACGATGATTTGATTGAATACACCCAATATTACAATCTGTTGGGCGAAGGCCAGCATCAGGTAAACGGCAAAACCGTCACCGTCAGCCTGCGCGAGTTGAAGAAAAAGCTTTATCTCTGCCTGATGTGCGTCAACGTTTTGGAAGCCATCCGCTTTTACGTTTCGTTTGCCTGCTCGTTTGCTTTTGCCGAACGCGAGCTGATGGAAGGCAACGCCAAAATCATCAAGCTGATTGCGCGCGACGAAGCGCTGCACCTGACCGGCACCCAGCACATGCTCAACCTGATGCGCAGCGGCATCGACGATCCGGAAATGGCCGAAATCGCCGCCGAGCTGGAGCCGCAATGCTTTGAGTTGTTCAAACTGGCCGCCATGCAGGAAAAAGAATGGGCGGAATATCTGTTTAAAGACGGCTCGATGATTGGTTTGAACAAAGAAATCCTCAGCCAATATGTGGAATACATCACCAACCTGCGCATGGTTGCCGTCGGCCTGCAACCGGCATTTGAAGGCGCAAACCAAAACCCGATTCCGTGGATTAATGCGTGGTTGTCGTCGGATAACGTGCAGGTGGCGCCGCAAGAAGTAGAAATCAGCTCCTACTTAATCGGCCAAATTGATGCGGAAGTGAAAGCTGAGGATTTGGGCGACTTCGAGTTGTAAGATTCATTGCGAGAGGCCGTCTGAACAGGGTTTGCACACGTGCAGGCTTTCAGACGGCCTTTTATTATCATTCATTAAATTGTCATCGGTTTTTTCTATGCTGGCCGGTATGGAAACAGCAGAGAAAACCATGCGCATACATCCGGATAATGTGGGATGGTGGCTCGGCGCGGATTGGCCGCCCGGGTGGCCGTGCCCGAACAGCAGCATGACTTTAATCACCACACACGACAAAATTTTCGAACTTCAAGCAGGCGAAACCCTGCTGGAAGGGTTGGAGCGTACCGGCCACGAAGTGGAATACCAATGCCGCAGCGGCTATTGCGGCTCTTGTCGGGTAAAATTACTGTCGGGCAGGGTGGAATATGATGAGTTTCCGTTGGCCTTTATCGGCCCGGGTGAAGCATTGCCGTGCTGCTGCAAAGTGGTGGAGCCGATTACTGTTGCCTGCAGGGCTTCGGCAACAGAACGTGATTTGTTTGATACGGATTTGTTTGCGGAAGAATAAATGTTGATGCGGCAGTAAAAATTTGTCTGCGTGACTCAAGCCAAAGGCCGTCTGAACGCTTTCAGACGGCCTTTGGCTTGAGTCGAATCGAATATTATAGTGGATTAGATTTGAACCAGTACAGCGTTGGCTCGCCTTGCCGTACTA
>CAYVIS010000269.1:0-2592 GCA_964451565.1 uncultured Neisseria sp. | reverse complement strand
TACAATACACATTGCACCCGTTTTAGGTGCAAATGTATAATTTGATTATTAAGAATGATGCATGACTGCTATTCCTATTCATGTCGCCGATGTATTCGATGACATCCGCCAAGCCATTGCTGCCGAATATTTAGATTCAAGCCAAACTTATCCTTGGATTGTGGCGTTTTCGGGCGGGAAAGACAGCACATTGGTTGCCCATCTTGTGTTCGATATTCTGCTGGAGTTGCCGCCGACATTGCGTCGGCGGCAGGTTTTCTTTGTGTCCAACGATACCTTGGTGGAAAGCCCGTTGGTTGTGAAACATATGCGCGACACCTTAGACAGCATCTTGAATGCCGCCGGAATTTTCAAGCTGCCGGTCGACGGGCAGGTGACCACGCCGAAATTGACGGAAACATTTTGGACGCTGTTGATTGGCAAAGGCTATCCCTCGCCCAACCGCAATATGCGCTGGTGTACCGACCGCTTGAAAATCCAACCGACAAGCCAGTTTATTTTGGATACGGCGGCGGCCAATGGCGCGGCGATTATCATTTTGGGCGTGCGCAAAGACGAATCTTCTACGCGCAAGGCCAGTATTGAAAGCCATCAGAATCTTGAGGGCTCCAATCTAACACCGCACGGCAGTTTGCCGAATGCTTTTGTTTACCGCCCGATTGCGGATTTAAGCACTGATGAAGTGTGGGAGTTTCTTGCTTCGCACAATCCGCCGTGGGGCGGCTCGCATGACGGCTTGATTAAGCTTTACCGCGAAGCGGCGGGGGGTGAATGCCCGATTGTGCTGTCGCAGGAAGAAGCGCCCGGCTGCGGCACCAATTCCAGCCGTTTCGGCTGCTGGACGTGCACAGTAGTGAATAAAGACAAAAGCCTGCAAGGCTTTGTTGATGTGGGAAAAACCGAATTCCAACCGCTGCTTGAATTTCGGGATTGGTTGGTGGAAATCCGTAACCTGCCGCAATACCGCCAAGTGGAAAGGCGCAACGGCACGGTAACGGTAAAAGGCGGCAAACATATACCCGGCCCGTTTACGGTAGAAGCAAGGCAGATGATTTTAAAGCGCTTATTGGCAGTGCAGGCGCAATTTGGCAGCGAGCTTATTTCGCAGGATGAAATTGATTTAATCAAACAAATTTGGGCAGAAGACCTGATCCAAGCTCATTTAAGGAGAAACACATGAAAGCGGAAACGCAAGAACAAATTGGTGATTTATTGTTGTGGAGTGATGCTTCAACTCAAGAGATTTTGGAAGAAGTGTGTCGGGAGCATGGCGTTTCGCCTGATGCGTTGGCGGATTTGGTTGCTTGGGAACGCAGCCAGCAAGAGAAGCAGCGCAGCAGAAATATGAATATAACTTTTGATGAAGTATTTGAAAATAAAAAATATTGGGGTTGACTATGTGGATTCGTTCCATCAGATTAAAAAATTTTAAATCATATGCGGATGCAGAATTCCGCTTTCCTGAACCGGCAGATGGGCGCAATTTGGTATTGATAGGTGCTGAAAACGGCCACGGCAAAACCACCTTGTTGGAGGCGATTTATTTATGCCTGTATGACAAAGATGCGGTGAGTCATTTTAAGCGAGCGGGTTTGAGTGAAATCAGTTATCCCATATTTTTGAATCAAGCGCTGCATCATCATGCCGAACCGCGTTACAGCAGTTATGCGATGAGCTTGGAAATAGAGATTTTTCAGCGCTGGCGCGGCCAACTTTGCGGTTTGCGCATCCGCCGCAAATGGTCGTTTGACCGGGATAAAAAATGCAATATCGGCGACAATGAGGTGCATATTCATCTGATTAAAGACGGTGACACGGAAATTATCGACGAAAAAGATGCAGGACGGTATCTGAATGCTTTTGCCCTGCCTTTCGATTATGCACCGTTTTTCTTTTTTGACGGCGAGCGCATCGTGCAGGCGGCTGAGGCGAGCGGGGCAGGCAATTGGTTGAATACGGCATTGCAAGGCTTGCTGGGAGTGACCTTATTGAACCATTTGAAAGACAGCCTGAGCAAATACCGAAGCAGCTGCATCACCGAAAGCGCTTCCAAAAAGGTAGCGGAAGACTTGAGAAAAGCCGAAGCCGCTTTGCAAGCGGCAGAAGCCAGCCTGGATATTTGCAAAGAGGAACTTCAGGTTGCTGAGAATAAGGCGCGGGAATGGGAGGCTAAGCGGGACAGCTTGACCAATCAATTGGGCGGCGGCGGCGACATTAAAACTTCTGCGGAATTGTTGGCGCAAAAGCAGCAAATCGAGCAGCAGCAACGGGATTTCAGAAATAAAGTGAAAGAAGCCGTTTTGGCGATGCCTTTGGCTTTTGTGCAGGGCGAACGCTTGGAAAAACTGCAAATGCAGTTGCAGCGCGAGGCAAAAAGGCTGAATCATGAAGCCGGTAAAGAGCAGATTGCCGAGCGGGTGGATGATTTTTGGGCGGCGTTTACCAGCAATGAGAAAGTGGAAAAGGCTTTGGGCAGCTTGGCCGGGCCGATTTTGTCTGCGCCGCTGATGAAAGAAGCGGTTAAAGATTGCTGGGACAAATTATTTTATCCGCTGCCGGACGAGTGCGCTCAAAATATCGAGCATAACTATT
>CAYVIS010000268.1:0-2620 GCA_964451565.1 uncultured Neisseria sp. | reverse complement strand
TGAATCGCTTCGGTGGCAAATTTCATGATATTCGGCCTGTTTGACAAAAGATAAACGATTCTACCACTATCCAAAAAATAGAAACAATCAATGCCGTCTGAAAGCACGAGTGATATAATCTCGCATTTAACGGCGCAACTTTTTCAGACGGCCTTGTTATTCGCCGCCACCGCACACATCTTAAAGCGCCACCCGCTATTATTCTAAGGAAATCCACCAGCATGAACGCCATTGCAGACGTGCAATCCAGCCCCGATTTACGCAACCTGCCGATTAACCAAGTCGGCATCAAAGACCTGCGCTTCCCCATCAGCATCAACAGCGCCGAAGGCACACAGCAAACCGTCGGCCGCCTCACCATGACCGTTTTCCTGCCTGCCGACCAAAAAGGCACACACATGTCGCGCTTTGTCGCGCTGATGGAAGAGCAAACCGAGCCGTTGAGCTTCGGCCGTCTGAAAGCGCTCACCGAAGAAATGACGCAGCGCTTGGATTCGCATTCCGGTAAAATCAGCGTGTCGTTTCCCTTTTTCCGTCAAAAATCCGCCCCCATTTCCGGCATCAAATCGCTGCTCGATTATGACGTGACCCTCAGCGGCGAAATCAAAAACGGCGAATACAGCCACACGCTCAAAGTGCTCGTGCCCGTCACCAGCCTCTGCCCCTGCTCGAAAGAAATCTCGCAATACGGCGCCCACAACCAACGCTCGCACGTTACCGTTACCCTTTCCTGCTCCGCCGATGTCGCCATCGAAGAATTAATCGACTGCGTGGAAGCCCAGGCCAGCTGCCAACTCTACGGCTTATTGAAGCGCCCCGACGAAAAATTCGTGACCGAGCAAGCCTACGAAAACCCCAAATTCGTGGAGGACATGGTGCGCGACGTTGCCACCGCCCTCTCCGCCGACCCGCGCATCTGCGGCTACATCGTCGAGAGCGAAAACTTCGAATCGATTCACAACCATTCGGCTTACGCTTATATTGCGTATCCGTAAGCGGGTTGGCATATAAAAAGGCCGTCTGAAAGGGAAGATGCTTTCAGACGGCCTAATTTGTTTCTCGCCGTTAAAACGCAGTAAAATAGCCGTTTTCTTTTTCAGACGGCCTTAAGCATCATGAGCGATACTCCGCAATCTCCTCCAAAAAACTACATCACCCCCGCCGGTTGGCAGACGTTGAAAGACGAGCTTTATCAATTGGTGCACAAAGAGCGGCCGGAAATCGTGCAGATTGTGAACTGGGCGGCGGGTAACGGCGACCGCAGCGAAAACGGCGATTATCTTTACGGCAAACGGCGGATGCGCGAAATCGACCGCCGTATCCGTTTTCTCACCAAGCGGCTGGAAGCGGCGGTGGTGGTTGATCCGGAAGCGCGCGAGCCGACGGAGCAGGTGTTTTTCAGCGCCACGGTGGAATTGTTGCGCGGCGACGGCAGCGAGCAGACGGTGCAGATTGTGGGGGTGGACGAAATCGACACCGCCCGCAACAAAATCTCGTGGGTGTCGCCGCTGGCACGTTGCCTGATGAAGGCGCGCGAGGGCGATGAGGTGGTGTTGCACGGGCCGGAAGGGCGTGAGGAAATTGAGATTTTGTCGGTGCGGTATATTAAGATTGAGTAGGCAAACAGGCCGTCTGAACGTTCAGACGGCCTGTTGTAAAATGGAAGGCGTCAACATGTCGGATTTAAGCAGCCGACCGGCATTTTGGTTGTTGCGCGGCTTTTCGCGGTAAAGCTTGGCGGCAGGTAGAATGGGGGCGGCCCATCATTTTCGGCCGGCGGGAAAATGTTGGTGCATCTACACGCATCTTCAATTTATTCAGACGGCCTTGGCGGCAATCAATCATCAATCCAGCAATATTTCGGGTGTCAGCGCGGCTTTGAGTTTGACGTGAAAGCCGTCTGAACCGCGTTTGACTTGAAACCACCAGAAGCCACCTTTTTTGTAGGACCAATAAGCGTCACCATCCCAATCGCCGTTGAGCAGGAAAGCGCTCAGTTCGCCCAGCCACGGTTGGTGGCCGACGATGACGAGGTTGGCTTTGCTGTCGAAGCTTTCCAGCAGGCGCGGCAAGGTTTGGGCGCGGATGTCGGGGTTGAGGGCGGGCAAAACGGCGTAATCCTGCACCAGATAAGCGGCGGTTTGGCGGCTGCGGGCAGCTTCGGAGGCCAATACGCGTGTGTCGGGCGGCAGATGGCCGCGTAGCCAGGCGGCGACGGTGCTGGCTTGGCGGCGGCCTTTTTCGGTGAGTTGGCGCGCTAAATCGGACGGGCCGTATTCGGCTTCGGCGTGGCGCCATAAAATCAGATTCATGCTGCGGCTCCTGTGGAGAAGGTCGGGAAAGTGGTTGAGATTATAGCGTGCTTTTCAGACGGCCTATATAATGCGGCGCATGAATGCTTTAATACCTTGGCGGCACGCATTGCCGCCCTTGCTTGAGACCGATGCGGCTGCGGCGGCGCTGATGCAGGCTTCGTCGCTGACGGTGGCGCTGCGTGCGCTGGGACGCGGTTTTTCGGTGCGGCTGCTGCATTTGGGTGCGGTGGCCGATGATGCGCTGCTGGCCGACGGTTTGCACGGCGCGGCGGGCTGGTTTGTGCGCGATGTATTGCTGTGTCTGG
>CAYVIS010000267.1:0-2639 GCA_964451565.1 uncultured Neisseria sp. | reverse complement strand
CACCGGAATGCCTTCGAGCGGATGCAGCCCCACGGGAATGCCGCGGCCGTTGTCGCGCACGGAAAGCGAGCCGTCGTCGTGGATGTGTACGTCGATGGCGTCGGCATAACCGCCGAGCGCTTCGTCGGCGGCATTGTCGATGACTTCTTGGCAGATGTGGGTAGGGCTTTCGGTACGGGTGTACATGCCCGGGCGTTCTTTAACCGGTTCGAGACCTTTGAGAACGGTGATGCTGGATTCGCTGTATTGGTTGGCTGTGGTCATGAGTGGGACTGTTTAACGGTTGCGGTTTGGGCAGGATTCTAACATGTTTTGTGGCAGCTTTTCAGACGGCCTGAAACCTTTGTAACATTCCTATTGAATCATCGCAAAACTACCTCACTCCGTCATTAGCTGCGCAGGTCCGCTACGCTACCCCGGCGCAGGCCGGAATCCATTCTTTGTGCAAAGTTACTTTAAAATCAAAAAAACTGAATCTCGGCAGATGGATTCCGGCCTGCGCCGGAATGACAGGTTGATTGGCTATTTCCAAGGGGAGATGTATTTTGCAAAGGTTTCAGGCCGTCTGAAAAGGTATTTTCTTTAATTGTGCAGCAGGAATAAAAAAGCTTTCAGACGGCCGTCTGAAAGCGTTGAGCGGTTTATTTTTCAAGCGTATTGTGCAAATTGAATTCTTCCAGCGATTCGAGTCCGCGCAAAAAGCGTGACAATTCCAGTAAAGCGCCTTCATACACGCCGCGTTTAAAATCAATCACTTCGTCTATCGGTGCCCAATATCGGTGCCAGCGCCAGCCGTCGAACTCGGGGTGGCTGGTGGCGCGCAGATGCACATCGCTTTCACGCCCGACCAGACGCAAGAGATACCAAATCTGCTTTTGGCCGCGGTAGGAGCCGCGCCATTCGCGGCGCACCCAATGGCTGGGCACGTCGTAGCGCAGCCAGTCGCGTGTGCGGCCGAGGATTTTAACGTGGTGCGGCAGCAGGCCGACTTCTTCCAAAAGCTCGCGATACATGGCGGTTTCGGGGCTTTCGCCCGGTTTGATGCCGCCTTGCGGAAACTGCCAAGAATGCTCGCGCACGCGCTTGCCCCAAAATACTTCGTTGCGCTCGTTGGTTAGGATGATACCGACATTGGGGCGATATCCTTCTCTGTCCAGCATAGTGTCGCCCTGTAAATGAAAATTTAATCGTGCGATTTTCCCATAAATGCGGGGTGTTTGACAAATTTGCGGCGGGTTGGCGTGTGCCGGTAATGTGTCATCATCTTTTTATCGGGTTAAAAATGCTCAATCTCGTTGCGCTTGGCCGGGTATCTGCACTTTGATTATCGAAAATCCGAACAATTTTGAATGACTAACAATGCCTCGGAAAAAATAAAATTTGAAATGCAAACAGGCTTTAAGACAAATTCGCTGAATGAATGTGTATTTTTATGCTATAAAGTATTGCATCTACAAAATTTTTGCCGTTTAATGCGGCTACCGTAAAATTGCGGTTATCCTGATGGCGCGGCCTTTCCGCTGCAATGGTTATGTTTCAAAAGCAATAAGGAAAAAACATGAAAAAAACATTATTGGTTTCTGCGCTGGCGAGCCTTTTTCTGGCGGCTTGCGGCGGCTCGGGTGATAGCGGCGGCAATCAGGCGCAAAAAGCTTCGGGCGAACAGGCGGCAAGTGTCGAAACGCAGGCGGCTGCGCCTTCCGAATCGAGCAACCTGAATATCTACAACTGGTCGGATTATGTCGATCCGGCAACGGTGGCTGAGTTTGAGAAGCTTAACAACGTTAAGGTGCGCTACGATTATTACGACAGCAACGAAACGCTGGAGGCGAAGGTGCTCACCGGCAAATCGGGCTATGATTTGGTGGCACCTTCGATTGCCAATGTCGGCCGTCAGATTCAGGCGGGCGCTTATCAGGAAATCGACAAGAGCCAGATTTCCAACTACAACAATATCGACCCGGAATTGCTGAAAATGATGGCGCAGGTGGATCCGGACAACAAATATGCCGTGCCTTATTTCTGGGGCATCAACACGCTCGGTATCAATAAAGACCAAGTGGCCAAGGCGCTGGGCACCGATCAATTGCCGGAAAACGAGTGGGATTTGGTGTTTGATCCGAAATACACCGCCAAGCTCAAATCCTGCGGCATCAGCTTCCTCGACAGCCCCACCGAGCAGATTCCGTTGGCGCTCAACTATATCGGCAGAAATCCGAACAGCGAAGCGCCCGATGATTTGAGAGCGGCTGTGGATATGATGAAGAAAGTGCGCGGCGACGTGAAACGCTTCAGCTCGTCGGGCTATATCGACGATATGGCAGCTGGCAATCTGTGTGTGGCTGTGGGCTACGGCGGCGATTTGAATATTGCCAAAACCCGCGCCCAAGATGCGGGCAACGGCGTTAATCTGGCGGTGCTCACGCCCTCGACCGGTGTCGGCATCTGGATTGATTCGTTTATGATTCCGAAAGATTCGCAAAATGTGGCCAATGCCCACAAATACATCAGCTACACACTCGATCCGAATGTGGCAGCCAAAAACGGTAATTTCGTCACCTACGCGCCAGCCAGCCAACCGGCACGCCAGCTGATGGAAAAAACCTATGCGGAAGACAATTCGATTTTCCCGAGCGACG
>CAYVIS010000266.1:0-2641 GCA_964451565.1 uncultured Neisseria sp. | reverse complement strand
TTTAATCCACTATAAAAATAATAAAGGCCGTCTGAAAAACTTATTCCGCTTCAAACTTCATCGCCAGCGAATTGATGCAATAACGCTCGCCCGTCGGCGGCGGCCCGTCGGGAAACACATGCCCCAAGTGCGCATCGCAGCGGCTGCAGCGCACTTCCTCGCGCACCATGCCGTGGCTTTCATCGCGCACGCGGTAAGTGCTGCCTGCTTCGGCTTCATCGAAAAACGCCGGCCAGCCGCAATGGCTGTCGAATTTCTGCTGCGATTGAAACAGCAAACTACCGCAACAGGCGCAGTGATAATCGCCTGCCGCGTGAAAATCGTTGTATTCGCCGCTGTAAGGCCGCTCCGTGCCTGCCTCGCGGGTGATGTAATACACTTCGGGGCTGAGCGCCGCGCGCCATTCGGCATCGCTTTTGATGATTTTTTCCATAAGGTTTTCTGCTTTCAGACGGCCTTAAGCTTAGCGCCGTAACAATTTGTAAGATTCCGCGCCACAGCATAGCACAAGCCGCCGTTCGGCCTTATACTGTCGCCCATTCACCCAACCACTCCATCCTACCATGTTGAAAAAACCATTGAAATGGCTGTTTGCCCTTTTTGTGTTGGCGCTGGCCGTGTGGGCGGCGTTGCTGTTCGCCCCCAAAAGCCACGAACAAAGCTACCGCATGCGCGTGGAAAAAGGCCAAGGCATCTCCACCGTGAGCCGCAAATTGGCCGACGACGGCATCGTGTATAACCGCCACGTTTTGCTCGCCACCGCCTACCTGATAGGCACACACAACCAACTCCACAGCGGCAGCTACCGCCTGCCCAAACGCGTGTCCGCCTGGCAGATTCTGCAACGCCTGCGCGACGGCCGCCCCGACACCATCACCGTGCGCATCACCGAAGGCATGCGTTTTGCCCAAATGCGCGCCATCATCAACGACACCGCCGACATCCGCCACGACACCCGCGGCTGGAGCGATGAAAAACTGTTGCGCGAAATCGACGCCGCCCCGCTCAGCAGCAACCCCGAAGGGCTGTTTTTCCCCGACAGCTACGAAGTCGATGCCGAAAGCAGCGATCTGCAGATTTACCGCCTCGCCTACCGCACCATGCAAAACCGCCTGCAAGCCGCGTGGGACGAGCGCCAAAGCGGCCTGCCGTATAAAAACCCGTATGAGCTGCTGATTATGGCCAGCCTGATTGAAAAAGAAACCGGCCACGAAGCCGACCGCCGCCATGTGGCCGCCGTATTCGTCAACCGCCTCGCCATCGGCATGCGCCTGCAAACCGACCCCACCGTGATTTACGGCATGGGCAGCCGCTACCAAGGCCGCATCCGCAAAGCCGATTTGCAGCGCGACACCCCCTACAACACCTACACCCGCGCCGGCCTCACTCCCACCCCCATCGCCCTGCCCGGCCGCGCCGCGCTGGAAGCCGCCGCCCATCCCTCCGGCGCAAAATACCTCTATTTCGTCTCCAAAATGGACGGCAGCGGCTTGAGCCAGTTCAGCCACAACCTCGACGAACACAACGCCGCCGTGCGCAAATACATTTTGAAGAAATAAGCCACACCAATAAACCTAAGCCGTCTGAAAGATGTGTTCAGACGGCTTATTTGTTATGATGGCGGCTGTTTTCTTTCAGACGGCCTCACTGCATGGATGAAGCCGCCCAAACAAACCGGAATATTGATTATGCCCAAGAAAATCTTTGTTTTTTTATTCGATGGCTTCTCCGATTGGGAAATTGCTTTTCTAGCGCCGGAAATCAATAAAAACGAACATTTTGAATTGGTTTATTTTTCAATAAACGGCAATGCCGTAACCTCAATGGGCGGGCTGCCTATCAAACCGACCACTTCCCTTGAGCAGGTAAAGCCTGAAGATGTGGATATGTTGATTCTGCCAGGCGGCTCGGCTTGGGAAAACGGTGAAATCACAGAAATTACCGACCTGACCACACAATTATTTACCACAGGTAAAATCATTGCCGCCATCTGTGCGGCAACCACCTTTCTCGGCCAGACCGGACTGCTGGATAATATGCGGCACACCAGCAACGATTTGAATTACCTGAAAGCAATCGCACCGGCATACCGTGGCGAGCAGCATTATCAACACTCCCCCGCAGTAAGCGCTCAAAACCTCATCACCGCCAGCGGCATCGCGCCGATTGAATTTGCCAGAGAAATTTTCAAGTCAATCAAACTATATGATGATGAAAACATTGAAAAATGGTTTCAACTGTTCAAAAACGGAATCTGGATACAATAATTTCCCTATCATTCAAAGAAAACTCATGAAACCCCAATTCATCACCCTCGACGGCATCGACGGCGCCGGCAAATCCACCAACCTCGCCGTGATGCAAAACTGGTTCGCCGAACGCAACCTGCCGGTGTTGTTCACCCGCGAGCCGGGCGGCACACCCGTGGGCGAAGCCCTGCGCGAAATCCTGCTCAACCCCGCTACTCAAGCCGGTTTGCGCACCGAAACGCTGCTGATGTTCGCCGCGCGTCAGCAACACATCGAAGACGTTATCCTGCCCGCGCTGGCCGACGGCATCAACGTGGTGTCCGACCGCTTCACCGACGCCACTTTCGCCTATCAGGGCGGCGGCCGCGGCGTGCCGTTTGCCGACATCGAAA
>CAYVIS010000265.1:0-2654 GCA_964451565.1 uncultured Neisseria sp. | reverse complement strand
CGCTCAACAGCACCAGCGGCCTCTCCGCGCTGATTCACAATATGCCCGTCAAAGTCATCGGCCGCGCCCATTACGACATCCCCGGCATCACCGACCAAGCCAAGCTGGCCGATTTCTGGAAGCAACCCCACAAGCCCGATGCCCAGATGTTTCACGCCTACCGCATGTATCACATCAACGTCACCCAAATCAACGGCAGCTTTTACAGCCGCGTCAATTTCCCCGACTTGAATTGAATCAAGACCGCCTGAATGGGTTTTCAGACGGCCTGCGGCTTTTGCAAAAATCTTGGCCTGAAGTGCAGCTTAAGTTGTTTGGCAACCTCAGTAATTCAAACACCCTAAGGCCGTCTGAACACCATTCGCGCCATCCACGCAACCATCCGCACACATCTGCTTAAACCATCCGCATACCGCAGTATAATCGCCCATCCGTTTTCCCCGCTTACCGCCATGCCCCACTCCGACGCCGAATCCCGCTTTGCCCAAGCCCAAACGCTGTTGCAGGCCGCGCCGCCCGATTATGCCGCCGCCCTGCCCCTGCTCGCCCGTGCCGCCGCAGCAGGCCACGCCGAAGCCGCCTTTCAACTGGCCGGCTGCTATTTCTACGGCCACGGCATCACCGCAAACCGTCAAACCGCCGTTTCGCTGTTGCAACAAGCCGCCGATGCCGGCCATCATCATGCCTGCTACAACCTGCTGCAGCTGAGCGAAGCCGACGGCACGCCCGTCAAAACCCTGCTGAGCGCCTACACCCGCCTGGCCGAAACCGGATTCCTGCCCGCCCAACTGCGCCTGATGCAATATTTTGGCGACCACAAACATCCCGCCGCCCTGCATTGGGCGGAAAAAGCCGCCGCGCAACACCACCCCGCCGCACAATATTACCTCGCCCGCCACTACCAACTCGCACCGCGCCCCGACCCCGCCCGTGCACACCGCCTCTACCAACAAGCCGCCGCACAAGGCCTAGCCGAAGCCCATTGGCAGCTCGGCAACCAATACCGTCACGGCCAAGCCGTTGAAAAAGACCGTGCCCAAGCCGTCAAACACCTGCACCAAGCCGCTTCAGACGGCCTGATTGCCGCGCAAACCGCCCTGGCCGAACTCTTGCAGCAGCAAGGCGAACACGCCGCAGCGCTCACTTGGTTTCAGACAGCCGCCGCCCACCACGACCCCGACGCCCATGCCGCGCTGGCACAAATCTACCTGCTCGGCCGCCATGCCGAACGCAACCATACCCTCGCCCGCCGCCATGCCGAAGCCGCCGCCGAAAGTCAACAGCCCGAAGCCTTACGCCTGCTGGGCGACATCCACCGCTACGGCCTCGACACGCCCGCCGACCCCGAACGCGCGCGCCACTATTACCAACGCGCCGCCGCCCTCGGCAACACCGCCGCCCACCAAAACCTGCTCGCCGCCAGCGCCCTCGGCCACCACCAAGACTACGCCCGCACCCAACAAACCGCGCTGGCGCAGCAGCAGGCCGAGCACGCCTATCAAAGCGCCCTCGCCTGCCACTACGGCCTCAACCGCCCGCAAGACTACGCCGCCGCCCGCCGCCTCTACCTCGAAGCCGCCGAACAAGGCCACCGCAAAGCCCAAACCAACCTCGGCATGATGCACTACAACGGCCAAGGCTGCCCGCCCGATGCCGCCGCAGCCGCCCGCTGGTTTGCCCGCGCCGCCGCCCAAGACGACCCGACAGCGCAATACAACCTCGCCTGCCTCTATCACCACGGTCACGGCATCGCCCCCAACCCCGCCGCCGCCCGCCGCCTGCTGCAACGCGCCATCGAATGCGGCCATCCCCAACCCGAAGCCCTGCGGCAACTGTTGCAGCAATGGGCCGCACGCTGAAAAGCGCTTTCAGACAGCCTTTGGGTACAACAAACACTATAGTGGATTAGAATGAAATCTACACATTTACACATTAATGTATCGTGAACATCAAACTAGGTGGCTGAGCTTGTCGAAGCCGCTTTTGAATCTCCGAATGGCTTCGACAAGCTCAGCCACCTGAATGTATTGAACGGTTTTATTTCTCATTCACTATATCTTCCGAACCAAGTCACTATTGTCCGGAATAATGTCCGGAATAATTTTTTCAGACGGCCTTGCCTCATATTTTGCGTTCAAAAATATAGAAGTTGCCAGATGCGTGACGCAATAAAGAATGTAAGGCCGAGACTTTTGCAAAAAAAAGATTACCCGTCGCTCCTGCGCAGGCAGGAGCCTAGCGCAAAGCAACGCTTTGCTTGTCTGCCATGTTACCGCAAACAATTATTTTCACATAAAATCAAATAGTTAAAAAAATTTCTTGATTGCTGTTGCTTGGCTGACAACTGAAGCTGCGCTTCAGCCTAGGCTCCTGCCTACGCAGGAGCGGCGAAAGGGTATTTTTGCAAAAGCCTCAGGCCGTCTGAAAAAATTATTCCCGACAGCAGAAATGCGTTCAGGCGCAATCACCGTTCAGCCAAAGGCCGTCTGAACCCGCCCAATAAATTCCGCCCCGCCTCTTGAGTTTCCCGCCGCCGCCCACACATTGAGCAGCAACTTGAATCACTTCCCACCCGCATACCGATATGAGCAACAAAGACTTTTACGAAACCCTGGGCGTTGCCCGCAGCGCCAGCGACGAAGAAATCAAAAAAG
>CAYVIS010000264.1:0-2658 GCA_964451565.1 uncultured Neisseria sp. | reverse complement strand
GCTTGGGCGGCATCGGCGGCACCGGCTTCACCCCGATTGTGAACGCACCCGAAGTAGCCATTTTGGGCGTGTGCAAATCGCAGATGAAACCGATTTGGAACGGCTCCGCATTCGAGCCGCGCCTGATGTGCCCGCTGAGCCTGTCTTTCGACCACCGCGTGATTGACGGTGCGGCCGGTATGCGCTTTACCGTGTATTTGGCCAATTTGTTGAAAGACTTCCGCCGCGTTGTATTGTAAACCTGTTCAGACGGCCTTTTTACTCATAAAGGCCGTCTGAAAGAAATATTGAAAAAGCAGCCTTTGCGCTGCTTTGTGAAAGGTGAAACATGAGCTTAATCGAACTGAAAGTGCCCGACATCGGCGGCCACGACAACGTGGACATCATCGCCGTGGAAATCAAAGCGGGCGACACGGTTGCCGTTGAAGACCCCCTGATTACTTTGGAAACCGATAAAGCCACCATGGACGTGCCTGCCGAGGCGGCCGGTGTGGTGAAAGAAGTCAAAGTCAAAGTGGGCGACAAAATTTCCGAAGGCGGTGTGATTGCCGTGATTGAAGCGGCGGCAGCCGATGGTGTAAAAGCCGAAGAAAAACCGGCCGCTGCGCCTGCGGCTTCGGTAGAAGCGCCGAAAGCCGAATCTGCTGCACCTGCACCGCAAGCCGCATCATTCGGCGGTACGGCCGATGTCGAATACGATGTGGTGGTATTGGGCGGCGGCCCCGGCGGTTATTCCGCTGCGTTTGCCGCAGCCGATGAAGGCCTGAAAACGGCCATTATCGAGCGCTACAACACTTTGGGCGGCGTGTGTTTGAATGTAGGCTGCATTCCTTCAAAAGCCTTGCTGCACAATGCCAACGTAATTGATGAAGTGCGCCATTTGGCGGCCAACGGCATCAAATATCCCGAGCCTGAGCTGGATATCGACATGTTGCGCGGCTACAAAGAAAAAGTCATCGGCAAGCTCACCGGCGGTTTGGCGGGTATGGCCAAAGCGCGCAAAGTGGACGTGATTCAGGGCAACGGCTTGTTTGTCGGCCCCAACCACATCGAAGTGGCGCTGACCGACAGCAAAGCATACGAGCAAGCTGTCGAAACCGGCGAGAAGAAAACCGTTGCCTTCAAAAACTGCATCATCGCAGCGGGCAGCCGCGTGATGAATCTGCCGTTTATTCCGCAAGACCCGCGCATTATCGATTCCAGCGGTGCATTGGAACTGAAAGAAGTGCCGGAAAAAATGCTGATTATCGGCGGTGGCATCATCGGCCTCGAAATGGGTACGGTGTACAGCACGCTGGGCACGCGCTTGGACGTGGTGGAAATGATGGACGGCCTGATGCAGGGTGCCGACCGCGATTTGGTAAAAGTGTGGCAGAAGCTCAACGAATACCGCTTCGACAACATCATGACCAACACCAAAACCGTGGCCGTGGATGCCAAAGAAGACGGCATTTATGTGACTTTTGAAGGTGAAAACGCGCCGAAAGAGCCGTTGCGCTACGATGCCGTATTGGTGGCCGCAGGCCGTGCGCCCAATGGTAAGCTGATTGATGCCGACAAAGCCGGTGTGGCCGTAACTGACCGCGGCTTTATCGAGGTGGACAAACAAATGCGCACCAATGTGCCGCATATTTACGCCATCGGCGACATCGTCGGCCAACCGATGCTGGCGCACAAAGCCGTGCACGAAGGCCATGTGGCGGCAGAAAACTGCGCCGGCCACAAAGCCTATTTCGATGCGCGTGTGATTCCGGGCGTGGCTTACACCGCACCTGAAGTAGCTTGGGTGGGCGTGACCGAGTTGAGCGCCAAGGCGCAAGGCCTGAAAATCACCAAAGCCAACTTCCCGTGGGCCGCTTCCGGCCGTGCGATTGCCAACGGTTGCGACCAAGGCTTTACCAAGCTGATTTTTGATGCCGAAAGCGGCAAAATCATCGGCGGCGGTATTGTCGGCCCCAACGGCGGCGACATGATCGGCGAAGTCTGTCTGGCGATTGAAATGGGCTGCGATGCCGCCGACATCGGTAAAACCATCCACCCGCACCCGACCTTGGGTGAAACCATCGGTTTGGCCGCAGAAGTGGCGTTGGGCACGTGTACCGATTTACCGCCGCAACGCAAGAAAAAATAAACGTGTAAGCTACGTTTATCCATGAAGAGGCCGTCTGAAGTAATCAATATTCAGACGGCCTCTTTATTTGCATATTGAGCATTTTAATAAACATTAGGCAAACCACGTGCGTTTCTTACGGGATACTTGCTATTTACGTTGGCAACGATTACTAAATTTTTTAATCATTATATACAAGATGCTCAAATAATACGCCGTCTCACATATTTAACTCCGGGATAAACCTTGCTTTTCCATAAAGCTTACGAAGCGGGTGTTGCCCAATACATGTCGTGTAAAGGCAAGTGTTGGGATAATGCACCGATGGGACGCTTGAAAACGGAATGCTGTCACAATCATTCTTTTGCTTCGCCCGCAGAGTTTTAGAATCGCACATTGATGGATATATCCGCTACTACAATCATGGGCGTTGTAGTTTGAAATTAAAAACTGAGCCCTGTTGAGTACAGAACCCAGTTTGTTATGAATGCTGTTTGAATAATTTAAATTATAGTGGATTAGATTTGAATCAGGACAAGGCGGGGAGC
>CAYVIS010000263.1:0-2694 GCA_964451565.1 uncultured Neisseria sp. | reverse complement strand
CCAAGCCCAAGTGGCGCAGCAGCGCGTCGACTTGCGGCTCGCGGCCGCGGAAGGCTTTAAACGATTCCATGGCGTTGCGCGAGCCGCCGACGGCGAGGATTTCGTTCCAGAAATGGGCGCCGGTGGCTTTTACGTTGTCGCTTTCTTCAAACGCGGCGTAGGCATCGGCGCTCAACACTTCCGCCCAAGCATAGCTGTAATAGCCTGCCGAATAACCGCCGGCGAAAATGTGGCCGAAGCTTTGGGCGAAGCGGTTGAAATCGGGCTGGCGCACCACGGCCACTTCGGCACGCACGTCTTTCAAGGTTTGCGCCCAGTTGCCGAGTTTGGCCGGATCGCTCTCGCTGTAAATCAGCATATCGAAAAGGCCGAATTCCATTTGACGGGCGAGAAACATGCCCACCTGGAAGTTTTTGGCGGCCAGCATTTTGTCGAACAGCGTGCGCGGCAGTGGCTCGCCGCTGGTTTCGTGCGCCGACATGCCGGCCAGCACATCGTATTCCCAGGTGAAGTTTTCCATAAATTGGCTCGGCAATTCCACTGCATCCCATTCCACGCCGTTGATGCCGCTCACGCCCAATTCATCAACTCGGGTAAGCAGATGGTGCAGGCCGTGGCCGGTTTCGTGAAACAGGGTCACGATTTCATCGTGGGTGAGGCGTGCCGGTTTGCCGCCCACCGGCGGGGTGAAATTGCACACCAGATAGGCGATGGGGGTTTGGATTTGGCCGGCTTTCGCTCCTGTGGTAAAGCGGCGGCGGCCGCGGTAATCGTTCATCCAGGCGCCGCTGCGTTTGCCTTCGCGGGCGTATAAATCCATATACACGCCGCCGATGATGGCGCCGCCTTTTTCCAATTCGTAGTAGCGCACATCGGGGTGCCACACCGGCACTTGTTTTTCGCTGAGGTTGACGCCGTAGAGGCGGTTGATTTGGGTAAACAGGCCGGCGAGCACTTTATCGGCGGGGAAATATTGCTTCACTTCGGTTTCGGAAAACGCATATTTGGCTTCGCGCAGCTTCTCGGCGGCGTAGGTCAAATCGTGCACTTGCGGGTCGGCAATGCCCAATTCTTCGCGGGCAAAGGTTTCCAGCTCGGCCAAATCTTGTTTGGCAAACGGTTTGGCGCGGTCGGCAAGGTCGTGTAGAAAATCGAGCACCTGCGCGGGCGAATCAGCCATTTTGGTGGCCAGCGATAATTCGGCGTAATTGTTGTAGCCGAGCAAATGCGCTTCTTCGCGGGCAATTTCGAGGCGGCGGGTGATGTTGGCGGTGTTGTCGAATTCTGTATTGCCCAACTCGCTGGCGCGGGTGGCGTAGGCGCGGTAGATTTCGGCGCGCAGGGCGCGGTCGTCGGCATTTTTCATCACCGCCAGATAATGCGGCATTTGCAGGCCGATTTTGTAGCCGGTTTTGCCCTCGGCTTCGGCTGCTGCGGCAAACATGGCTTTTTCATCGTCGCTCAGGCCGCCGAGGCGGCTGTCGTCTTCAAAATAGAGGGCAAACGCATCGGTGGCATCGAGCACGTTTTGGCTGAATTTGGCCGCCAATTGCGCGCCTTCGGTTTGCAGCCCGGCAAACTGCGCCTGCTCGGCGGGCGGCAATTCGGCGCCGCTCAATACGAAATCGCGCAAATCGTGCGCCAGCTTGGTTTGCTGAGCAGCATCGAGGCGGTTGAATTCGGGGCTGGCTTTGATGGCTTTGAAACGCTCGTAAAGCTCGATATCCTGACCGATTTCGGTAAAAAACACGGTAACTTCCGGCATCAATTCGTTATATACGGCGCGTAATTCCGGGGTATCGACCACCGAATTCAAATGCGCCACTACGCCCCAAATGCGGCCCACGCGCTCGGTGATGTCGGTAAGCGGCTCGACGGTGTTGCGCCAAGTAGCATCGCCCTGCGCCTTGATAGCGGCGATTTGTTCGCGCGCTTCGGCGATGGCGCTTTGCAGGGCGGGCTTGATGTCGGCGGTTTGGATTTCGTTGTAACGCGGCTCGTCGGCCAGATTCAGTAATACGTTGCTCATAAGGGCTTCCTTGCGGTAAATAGTTTTCAGACGGCCTGAAAAGAAGAATGAAAATCATATAGTGGCAAAACCGGCGATATAAAGAAACCCCGTTGAAAAATATTCAGCGGGGCTTTGCGTTTATGCGTCGGCTTTGCCGTTGAGCAGCCGGTATTGGATGCGGATAAACTCATCCAGCACCGATTGCTGGATTTCCAAGCGCTTCTGCACCGGCGCGGCAAAGCGCACGATGATGTTGTAAACCTTATCGTTATCCGGCACGCGGGTGATGCGCGGCTGCGCGGCGGGCGTGATGAAGAGTTTTTGCGTCTGCACCCTTTCCAGATGCGCGGTAATGTCGTCGATATAAGGCGCGCACAACTTTTCCAGCAGCGTTTGCAGCTTGGGGATAATGGCATCGGAATCGAGATGAATCGGCACGGGCATTTCAAAGGTGTGAATCACATACATGCCGAGAATATTGTCGCGCTGCACCGAATGGCTGAGCAAAAGGCTGTTGGGAAACGACACCGTTTTGCCGGAAAGCTGCCCCACCAGCGTATTGGGGCCGAGCTGCATCATCAGGGTGTTGAGCAGATTGATATCGACCACGCGCCCGCGCATGCCGTTTACTTCAATATAGTCGCCCACCGAATATTGCTTGGTGGTGGCGCGTAAAATACTGC
>CAYVIS010000262.1:0-2727 GCA_964451565.1 uncultured Neisseria sp. | reverse complement strand
GACATGAACGAAAAAACCACCCGCGAGCCGATTCAAAACGAAGCCCAAAACGGCCTCAAAAACGACAAATACACCCTCGCCATGGCGCGTACCCAAGCGCCCCACTCGGCTTCGGCACAATTCTTCATCAACACCAAAGACAACACCTTTTTGAACCACACCGAGCCGAGCCTGCACGGCTGGGGCTATGCCGTATTCGGTAAAGTGGTTGAAGGTCAAGACGTGGTAGACGCCATCGAAGGGGTGGCCACCAAACGTCACGGCTACCACGACGACGTGCCGGTCGAGCCGGTGGTGATTACCAAAGCCGAAATCGTTTAAATTCAGGCTGAATAGCAAACAAAGGCCGTCTGAACAAGCGTTCAGACGGCCTTTGTTGTTGCATCGCCCGCCAACCATCTGCATAAAACAACAAAAAGCCGTCCGAACCCTTAATGTTCAGACGGCCTTATCATTACCCGTTTTTAAAAATCGTTTTTCAACACAATCCGGTAGCGCGCTTTACCCGCTTCCAGATGCGCAATCGCCTCATTCACCTGCGACATCTCAAACTGCTCCACAATCGGCGCCACCTGTTTGCGGGCGGCAAATTCAATCATGGTGCGCAATTGCGCGGGCGAGCCAGTGGGCGAACCGGCCACCGCTTTTTGGCCGCCGATGAGTGCAAACGCATTGATGTCGAGCGGCTCCAGCGTCACGCCGACAATGTGCAGCTTGCCTTCGGGTTTCAGCAGCGCCATGTAGGCATTCCAATCCAGCTTCACATTCACAGTCGACACAATCAAATCCAACGTGCCCGCCGCCTCAGCAAAGGCTTGCGGGTCGCGCGAATTGAGGATTTTATGCGCCCCCATTTCGCGGATGGCATCATATTTATCGGGTGACGAGCTGAACGCGGTCACTTCGCAGCCCCAGGCATTGAAAAAATCCAGCGCCATGTGCCCGAGACCGCCGATGCCGATAACGCCGACTTTATGGCTGGCATTGATGCCGTGTTGCAGCAGCGGCTCGAATACGGTGATGCCGCCACACAACAACGGCCCTGCTTTGCTCAAATCAATGCCTTCCGGCAGCGGAATCACCCATTGCCATTGCGCGCGCACTTTATCGGCAAAACCGCCCTGATGCGGGCCGCCGAGAATGGTCGGCACGGCATGGCTGCACAAATTGGCTTGGCCGCCGATGCAGGGATTGCAATGCTGGCAGGATTCCGCCGTCCAGCCCAGGCCCACTTTCTGGCCGATTTTCAAGCCTTTCACCGCCTCGCCCATGCGCACCACTTCGCCCACGGCTTCATGGCCGGGCACCAGCGGATATTGGCTGAAGCCCCATTCGTTGTGCATCATTGAAAGATCGGAATGGCACACGCCGCAATATTCGACCTTGATTTCCACTTCGTCGCTTTTCAGCGGCCCCGCGTCGAAATCATAACGCTCCAGCTTGCCGCCGGCTTCTTTCACCGCCCAAGCGCGGATAAGGTTTTCTTGGCTCATGTTTTGTCCTTACAATAAGTTTGCTGCAAATGGTTTATGATAACAAAATCCCGCCCGCGCTTTCACGCCTTTACCCGCCCTTTTCAGACGGCCTTTGATTTTGATGGCAAAATCCTTACAATCAACCTTATTTCCGCCCCCATCATATTATGAACGCCAAAGCCTTCATCCTCAGCGACTGCGAATACCCCGAGTGCGAAGAAAAACCCTATGCGCTTTTGGTGGCCAACCCCACCAAAGGCCACCACTTCATTTCGCAAACCGAGCAGCGCCAACACGCGTTCAACCCGCAGGTCAACTCACAAAACCGCAACGTCTACCGCTGGCCGCTGGCCTTGTTTGCCAAGCCGCGCAAAGGCAGCGCGCAAAGCATCAACATCGAAAACAACCTCGAATACCATAATCTCTACACCCTCACCTTTGCCGAGGGCGACAGCGGCAAACAATTCAACCTTGAAAGCTGGTTCAGCCGCTACGAGCGCGGCTATGAAGAAGCCTGCAACAGCCTGCTCACGCTGCCCCAAGGCCGTCTGAAGCTGCCCGATACGCTCCTGCGCGTGCTCAAACTCAAGCTGCTGGGCATTTTGCGCAACCCCAACAACCGCAGCGACCACTTTGTTTACCGGCTGCACCAAATGCTGTTTCAACAGCTGCCGCTGGTGAGCGAGGAATTTATCGGCCTGATTGCCGCCCGTCCGCCGCAGCGGCTGGAAAGAATCCTGCACACCTTCGGCTTCAACATCGACGAATACACCCGCTGGCTCGCCAACCTCTACGGCATGCTCAGCGAAGGCGTGCACCGCCCCTCGCTGTTTGAGCGCCTGTTTGCTGCCCTCTTTGCCGACCCCGAAGCCGTCAACATCGAGCTTTACCGCTATACCGACCGCCGCGACTGCTGCTTTTTCGCCGACAGCGGCTACTGCCTGCAAGCCTCGCCGCAGCGCTTCAGCATCGGCGTCAACCTCAGCGCCGAAATGTTTGCCATCGTCCACATCGAGCGCCGCCATTGGGACGACATCCCGCCCAACCTCCCGCACGCTCCCGCCGCCGTGCAGGCCGAAGTGCGCATCATCGACGACAACCACACCCAACGCCACACCTACAACCGCCTCACCATCCGCCAAGCGCGTGAGGCGGTGTATGGCAGAAGCAATCGGCGCGGCGATTATTTTTAAAGCGGGTTGTTTTGCATCATATAACAAGGCCGTCTGAAACCGATTTGGTTTCAGACGGC
>CAYVIS010000261.1:0-2745 GCA_964451565.1 uncultured Neisseria sp. | reverse complement strand
AAGTGGGCGTGGCGCTGGTCAACGGTTTGATTTGGGGCAGCGTGATGGGTTTGGTGTCGTGGCTGCTGTACGACAGCCCGGGCATCGGCCTCGTGATGGTGGCAGCGATGACGCTCAATCTGCTGCTGGCTGCCAGCGTGGGCGTGTTGATTCCGGTGGCGATGGAAAAAGCCGGGCGCGACCCGGCGCTCGGCAGTTCGGTGTTGATTACCGCCGTCACCGATTCGGGCGGCTTTCTGATTTTTCTGGGTTTGGCGACGATTTTTTTGTTGTAGGCTATGGGTTTCAGACGGCCTATGGGGGTATTGAACATTCTCAGGCCGTCTGAAAAGTATAGTGAATTATAGTGAACCCATACAGCGTTGTCTCACCTTGCCGTACTCGGTGTACTGTCTGCGGCTCCCCGCCTTGTCTGGATTCACTATAATCCACTATAACATTAAGCAGTGATTGATGGAAAACTCATTTAAATCAATAATGTGAGTTTATTTGGCCGTTTGTGTGCAGCCTGCCGCAACAGATTGCCCCCGCAACCGAATCCGCCCATTTAAAAAAATACAATTTCGTAAGCGTCAGATTTTGTTAAAATACGCTCTTTGCCCGCAGGTCATGCTTGTGCATGGCCTGTTTGAATTTTAAATTATGTCAAATGCTCACCAACCCCACACGGCGGTCAAACGCCATCTGAAAACCCGCCATCTTTCTATGATTGCCATCGGCGGCTGCATCGGCACCGGCCTGTTTATGGCCAGCGGCACCGCCATCAGCGCGGCAGGCCCCGGCGGCGCGCTGTTGGCTTATGCCGCTATCGGCCTGATGGTTTATTTCCTGATGACTTCGCTCGGCGAAATGGCCACGTATCTGCCCACTTCCGGCTCGTTCAGCACCTATGCCAGCCGCTTCGTCGACCCTTCGCTCGGCTTTGCGCTGGGCTGGAATTATTGGTTCAACTGGGTGATTACCGTGGCGGCGGATATTTCCATCGCCGCGCTGGTGATTACTTATTGGGAGCCGATGCGCTTTATGGCGCCGTGGGCGTGGAGCCTGCTTTTCTTTATGGTGATTTTTCTGCTTAACACGCTGTCGGTCAAGGTGTATGGCGAATCGGAGTATTGGTTTGCGCTGATTAAAGTGGTGACGGTGATTGTGTTTCTAGGCGTCGGCCTGCTCACCATTTTCGGCATTCTCGGCGGCGAATACATCGGCATGAGCAATTTCACCACCGGCGAGGCGCCGTTTTTGGGCGGCGGCTGGTCGGGCAAATTCCTCACCATGCTGGGTGTGTTTCTGATTGCGGGCTTCTCGTTTCAGGGCACCGAGCTGATCGGCATCACGGCGGGCGAATCGGCCGATCCGCACAAAAGCATTCCCAAAGCCATCAAACAGGTGTTTTGGCGCATTCTGATTTTCTACATTCTCGCCATTTTGGTTATCGGCCTGCTGATTCCCTATACCAGCCCGCAGCTTTTGGGTGCGGATGTGAGCGAAATCGCCAAATCGCCGTTTACGCTGGTGTTTGAAAAAGCCGGGTTGGCGTTTGCGGCGGCGGTGATGAATGCGGTGATTCTGACCTCGATTCTGTCGGCGGGTAATTCGGGCATGTATGCTTCCACCCGCATGCTTTACGCGATGGGCAAAGACGGTTTGGCCTACAAAAGCTTCGCCCGCACCAATATCCACGGCGTGCCGGTGATTTCGCTGCTGGCTACTGCTGTAGTGGTGGTGCTGATTTTCCTGATGCAGTTGGCCAGCGAGGGCGCTTACGAATACATTGTCGCCGCCTCCGGCCTCACCGGCTTTATCGCCTGGCTCGGCATCGCCGTCAGCCATTACCGTTTCCGTCGCGCTTATGTGGCGCAGGGCAGGGATTTGAATGATTTGGTCTACCGCGCCAAATGGTTTCCGTTCGGCCCCTTGCTGGCGCTGGCCTTGTGTATTTTGGTGATTATCGGGCAGGACACCGAGCTGGTGCTCAAAGGCGATTTCGACTGGAGCCGCTTGGTGATTACCTATATGGGGCTGCCGGTATTTGGCGGGTTTTATCTTTATCACAAACTGCGCTACCGCACCCGCAAAGTGCCGTTGCAGCAGGTGGATTTGAGCCGCGACCATCATTGATTAAAATTTAATTCACTATGAGGCCGTCTGAAAGTATTGGCAACGCATTTGCCGCGCTCTTTCAGACGGCCTTTATCCATTGCCACCATCTGCCATCTGTGTTTTAATCCAAGCATAGTGAAACAGGGGTGCTGCCATTCGGCGGCTGAGAGTTACCCTTACACCCGAACAAGATAATACTTGCGTGGGGAGTTTCAGCGTTATCCGTTTCTTTTCAGACGGCCTCAAAGCATCAGGCCGTCTGAACGCCGAACACAACGCTCCTGTTTCCATGACAAACGAGAAACAGGAGCTTTTTTATGCACGCCAAAACCACCGAATCGCAGCAGCTCGAGCAGCTGTCGCACGACTTGGGCATCCAATTTGCCTACCCCAATTCCGATAAAATCTATGTGCAGGGCAGCCGCGCCGACATGCGCGTGCCGCTGCGGCAAATCCGCCAAGACGACACCGTCACCGCACAAGGCACGGAGCAGAATCCGCCGATTCCCGTGTATGACACCAGCGGCGCATACGGCGACTCCGCCGCCCGAATCGACCTCAAACAAGGCTTGGCCGACGTGCGCGGCGCGTGGATTGCCGAGCGCGGCGACACCGAGCGGCTGGCCGGATTATCCAGCGAATACG
>CAYVIS010000260.1:0-2765 GCA_964451565.1 uncultured Neisseria sp. | reverse complement strand
AGCGGATATAAATCGTGGCGAAATCGGGCTGGCCGGTCATCGGGCACAGGCTGGTGAATTCGGGGCAGACGAATTTGACGAAATAATCGTTGCCCGGGTGTTTGTTGTCGAAGGCTTCCAACACTTCGGGCGCGTATTCGGTTTGGTATTGCGTGTTTTGATTGCCCAGCAGCGTGATGCCGCCAAGCTCTTCGTGATTGCGTGACATGTTTGTCCTTAGTTTTTTAATGTGGGAGGTTTGCGAACCACAGAATAAATGAGGCGCTATTTTAATATAAGTTGCGGCGGCTGTCGGTATTATTTACGGCAGCGGCTATGGATATGATGTAGGAATTTAAATTTTCTATCGCGGGAACGAAGCAGACAAACAGCATACTAAGGCAGTATCAAGGTGTTTGTTGCCGATATGTGCGGAAAAAGCAGCGGATTGACAAGCTTTTTAAAGGTGTATCAAAAATGTTTTATTTGCATGTAAGGCTGGATGAAAGGTAGTTTTTCTGTATAATCGGATGTCATGGTGAGCATCGAATCCGCCTGTTGGCAGAGTCAACCGATTATCTTGTTTTTAATTATGTACATGAGTGTTTCGTTTACCATGCACTCATTAATTAATGGAAAACTTCGCAGGCCGTTTGCCGTGATACGGTTGCAGGTCGGCTGCAAAGTTTAGTGGCTGTTAAATCAAATACTATCATATTGAGAAGAGATAATGAGTTTTTCACAAATCGAACTGACAAATGCGCTGCGTTTGCTGTCTGAGCGCTTACCTGAATTTTCAGAGCCGCAGGTGCAGGCAGCCCGTTTGCTGCGCGTAGTCACCGAGCGCTTGAGCAGCAACCTGAATGAAAGCCTGAAAGAATTCGGCATCAATGAAAACCTGTGGTTTGCCATGATGGCGGTTTATGTCAGCCCCAACAGTGAAATCCTGCCTTCGCGTTTGAGCGATTTGATGGATCTGACCCGCACCAGCGCCACCCGTCTTTCCGATGAGATGGTGGAGCGCAACTGGGTGGAGCGCCATATTAATCAGCAAGACCGTCGTCAAATTGTGCTAAAATTAACCGCTGAAGGTGAAGCGTTTATCCAAAAAGTGTGGCCGCAGATTTCCAGTAAAAGCGGCACGGCTTGGGAAGATTTCACCAATGACGATTATACCCAGTTGCAACACCTGCTGACCAAGCTGCTCACCCGTTTGGACAGCTGATTCGTGCAACGGGTCTGTTATCCGCACAGAGCCCGAAATGAATATTCAATCTACCATGCGCGGCATGGGCATGCTGGCAGTCTGCATGCTCGGCGCTTGCGCACCGTTTGGTAAACAATCGCCGTTGGAAGCTCCAACGGCGTATTCGTTGCCGCAAGGCCAGTCTGCCCGCATCGCGCGTGCGCAGTGGTGGCGGCAGCTGCAAGATCCCAAACTCAATCAATTGGTCGAGCGCACGCTGGCCACCTCCCCCAATCTGCGTATGGCCAAAGCCCGTTTCGAGCAGGCGCAGGCGCAGTTGGGCGTGGTGGAAGCCGCGGGCAAGCCGCAAATCGGTTTGGATGCGCGCGGTTTCGGCGCATATGTGTCGCACAAACCTTCCGCCCAAAATCTCGATACCGACCACACTTTATTATTGGCCAACGCCGCTTTGCAGGGCAGCTGGAGCCTCGATTTTTGGGGTAAAAACCGCGCCCGTATTGCCTCGGCGCTGGGGCGGCAGCAGGCAGTGGTTTATGAAGCGGCACAAACGCGTATCGAATTGGCCAATGCCGTGGCGGCGCAATATTTCGCCTGGCAGGGGCTGCACGCGCAGCAGCAGCTTTTGAGCCAGCGCCTGAGCCATGCGGAAGAAACGGAAAAGCTGTTGCAGCAACGCGTTCGCGCCAATCTCTTGCCCGCTAATGCGGTGTATCCGGCGCAATTGATGCAACAGCAAATCAAATCACAACAGTTGCAGCTCGAACGCAATACCGCGCGGGTGCGCCACAGTTTGGCTGTGTTGAGCGGGCAGACGCCGAATGCGCTTGATGGTCAGCAGCCGAGCACCCAAACAGTTGCCCCCGCTTTGGTTGTGGGCAATATCCGTGCCGATTTGCTGGGCCGCCGTCCGGACATAGCGGCACAGCGTGCTTTGCTGGAATCGCGGCTGCAGAATATTCAAGAAGCGAAAGCCGAGTTTTACCCCAATATCGAATTAAAATTGCTGGCGGGTTTGTCGAGCATTGACGCGTTTAACGTTATCCGCAGCAGCCATGCCGGTATGCTGGGCGTGTTGCCCGCACTGAATCTGCCGATTTTCACATCGGGTGCGCTGCAATCGAAGCTGGCTTCGCGTAATGCGGAATACAACCAACAAGTAGCCGCTTACGATCAAGCCGTATTGAATGCCATGCGCTCGGCGGCGGATGCGGTCAGCGATTACCAAACCTTGCAAGCACAGGCCGCTTTGCAGCAGCGCGCCGCTGCGATTGCGGATAAAGCCGCTGCATCCAGCCGCCGCCGTGTCGGTGCGGGATTGGATAATAAATTGGTTTATCTGCAAAAACAGGATGAAGCCTTACAGTTGAAAATGCAGGCAGTGCAGACTCAGGGAGATTGGCTGGCAGCATGGAGCAATGTGCATGCCCAGCTTGGCGGCGGCTTCCAAGCGGAGTAAACTGTTAGAATATTAATATCGGCTGAAACACAGCTTCAATGGTTTTACTATAAACTATAGTGGATTAGGTTGAATCAAGACAAGGCGAGCCAACGCTGTATTGGTTCAACTTAATTCACTATA
>CAYVIS010000259.1:0-2768 GCA_964451565.1 uncultured Neisseria sp. | reverse complement strand
GAATCGGGCGGTCGCCGAGATTGGCCACTTCGAGGGTGCGGGTTTCGCGGCCGAGATTGGCGGCAATGTCGCCGCTGGCGGGCAGGTATTCACCGGGGTTCATGGTTGGGGCTCCTTTTTTCATTTCAATTGTTATGTTGGCGGGTCTTTGGGCAGTAAGTAAGCCTTGCAGCTTACCACCCTCACCCTAGCCCTCTCCGGCTTAGATTGACTAGCGAAGCGTGTCAATCTTGTCCTCTTTGAGCAGAGGGAGAGGGGATTACGTTTCTGTCGCGGTAACGGTTTCAGGCCGTCTGAAACATTACACGATACAAAACAGATGTAGATTTCAGAATGTTTCAGACGGCCTACAATTTTTAAAACTTCTGCTACCAGTCCCCTCTCCGGCTTAGATTGACACGCTTCGCTAGTCAATCTAAGCCGGAGAGGGCTAGGGTGAGGGTGGCAAACCGCAAGGTTTGCTCATGTCCGCCCTGTTATTTTCCCCGTGCTACAGGCAATTGTTTTAAAGTATGCAGAATTTGAGTAAGCACTATTTCCGTATGCTGCAAAATATCATGGTTCCAAAACCGCAACACCGTATAGCCTTGCAGCTGTAAATATTGACTGCGCACGGCATCGTATTCCCATTGTTCCGCGTGCTGCCCGCCATCTGCTTCAACAATCAAACGGCGTTCTTCGCAAACGAAATCGGCAATATAAGGGCCTATCGGTGTTTGGCGGCGAAATTTATAGCCTTCCAAACGGCCACCGCGCAAACAATACCAAAGCCGTTTTTCGGCATCGGTAAGGTTTTGGCGGAGCTCACGGGCGTGTTGGCCGGTATTCATGATGTTTCCTTAGTAGTAGGTCGGATTCTTGGATCCGGCCTATGCCTAACCCCCCATCCTTTCAGACGGCCTAGGATACCCTAGGGTAAATCCAAATACCCCCGCCCAATCTCAATCACTCGCCCGCCCACTTCAATATTTTGCTGTTCGTCAATCCGCAGATACAAACGGTTTGGCCGCCGCATATGGTCGCCCTGATGCAGGGTGCGGCGCAGGGGCGTGCGGCCTTGCGAGAGCAGCCAGGCGCCGAGGTTGGCGCAGGCGGAGCCGGTGCCCGAATCCTCGACGATGGTGCCGTTGAAGTCGATAAACAGGCGCACGTAAACGGTGTCGCCCTGTTCGCACCACAAATACAGCGCGGCATGGTTGCCTGCTTCTGCGGCGGCGGCCTGCAAATCGGGCAGGCTGATGCGGGCGTTGGCGAGCGCTTCGCGGCTGTGCGCTTGCAGCAGCAGTTGTGTGGTGCCTGCGTTCACCCAGTAGGCTTGCGAATCGAGTTGCGCGGCGTCGATGCCGCTTAAAGCGGCCAGTTGCGCGGGCGTGAGCTGGGCGGCTTGGCTGGTGTAGCCGCTGAGGCGGAAAGCCATCACGCTGTTTGCGCCGTGAACCGCCACGGTTTTGGCCACGGTTTGCAGGGCGAAGTTTTCAGGCAGGCTTTGCTGCTGTTGCAACACATAAGCCGCGCCCAAGGTGGGATGTCCGGCAAACGGCAACTCGTAGGCAGGCGTGAAGATGCGCAGGCGGGCGGCGGCTTCGGGCGTATCGGCGGGGAACACAAACGCGCATTCGGACAAATTCATCTGCCGCGCGATGTTTTGCATATCGGTGTCGCTCAGGCCGCGTGCATCGGTAAACACGGCCAGCGGGTTGCCGCCGAAACGGGTTTCGGCGAATACGTTGACGAGGGTGTAATCGTAGCGTGGCATGGGTTGCTTTCTTTTCAGACGGCCTGTTGTGTTTGAGGCCGTCTGAAATAGTTGTTCGGCGGATAAATTAGGTCGGGTTCTTGAATCCGACATTTTGCCGCAAGGCGGAAGGGGACGGGTTGGGTAGCACTTGTTCTGCGAACAAGTGTCGGATTCAAGAATCCGAGCTACGCTCTATTTTGCTAAAGCTTTATCCAACCATTCGTTTATCACCGCTTCGGCCGCTTGTTGCAGCACTGCGCCGTATTTTTGGGCATCGTTTCGCAATTGTTGCAAATCGGTTTTCGCAGCGGCGAGCTCGCAAGCGTGGCCGACCAGCCAGTATTCGAGTTTTTGCGGATCGGCTTCGAGGTGGAATTGCAAGCCCATCAGGTGTTTGCCGAGTGCAAACGCCTGATGGGCGCAAACGGCGCTGGCGGCGAGGTGTTCGGCGTGGGGAGGAATATCGAATTGGTCGCCGTGCCAGTGCAATACAGGCACATTTTCCAAATGGCGCAACGGCGAAGCCATGCCCGCTTCGGTGAGCGTGAGCGGCGCGAAGCCGATTTCTTTCACACCCATCGGGGCTACTTTTGCGCCCAATATGCGCGCCATCAGTTGCGCACCGAGGCAGATACCGAGAGTGGCTTTGTCGGCTTCGAGACGCGTGCGGATGCAGGCTGCTTCGGCTTGCAGAAACGGATACAGCACTTCATCGTAAGCACCGACGGGTGCGCCCAACACCACCAGCAAATCGGCGTTTTGCAGGCGCGGGTCGCCGAAATCGGCTGACGGCGCATCAAGGTAGAAAAACGTGTCGCCGCGCCGGACAAACAGATTTTCGAGGATGCCGAGGTTTTCAAAAGCGAGATGGCGGATGGCGGCGATGGTGGCCATAGTGGTTGTCCTTTGGGGGTTTCAGACGGCCTTTATCGGATGGGAAAGGCCGTCTGAAAGGTTGTTGTCATTTCCTGTATTCAATATTCAGCAATCAGGCTGTAAACAAGTGATCGATAAAAAATAACTGAGCTAA
>CAYVIS010000258.1:0-2769 GCA_964451565.1 uncultured Neisseria sp. | reverse complement strand
TCAAACCGCGCGGCCTGCTGATTCTGGCCGGCCCCACCGGCTCGGGCAAATCCACCTCGATGGCCGCCATGCTCGACCACCGCAACCACAAGCTGCCCGGCCACATCATCACCATCGAAGACCCGATCGAATACCTCTACAAACCGCGTCGCTGCATCATCACCCAGCGCGAAATCGGCATCGACACCCCCGACTGGAAGCTGGCGGTGCAAAACGCCATGCGCCAAGCGCCCGATGTCGTGTGTATCGGCGAAGTGCGCAATGAAGACAGCATGGAATACGCGCTGCAACTGGCGCAAACCGGCCACTTGTGCATCTTCACCCTCCACGCCAACAACGCCGCCCAAGCCATCGAGCGCATCATCAACTTCTATCAGGAAGACCGCCGCCAACAGGTATTGATGGATTTGGCGCTCAACCTGGTCGGCATCATCGGCCAGCGCCTCGCCATCAAAAAAGCCGGCGGCCGCACCGCCATCATCGACCTGCTGCTCAACACCCCCGCCGTGCAGGATTTGGTGTTTAAAGGCGAGCTGATGAACATCAAAGACATGATGACCCGCTCCACCAACGACGGCATGCAGACTTTCGACCAACACCTGTTTGATTTATATGTCCAAGACCAAATCAGCTACGACGAAGCGCTGCGCCAAGCCGACTCCACCAACGATTTGCGCCTGCGCATCCAGTTGCACGAAGAAGGCGGCCAACCCGAGCGCCTGTATGACCGCATCAGCGATTTGAACCTGATGTAAGCAACCGGCATTCATGCCGTTATATTAAATAGGCCTAAATAGGCCGTCTGAAAGCTTCTTTTCCTTTCAGACGGCCTAATATTTTTACCCAAGGTTTGCACCTATCCTACATCCCCAAACCAAAGGCCGTCTGAAACCCAAACGTTTCAGACGGCCTTGTTTTTCGCAATCAGCAATCAGGCGATGCGCTCGATATTTGCACCCACTTTGCCGAGTTTTTCTTCGATGTGTTCGTAACCACGGTCGAGGTGGTAGATGCGCTCGACGATGGTTTCGCCTTCAGCCACCAAACCGGCAATCACCAAGCTGGCGGAGGCGCGCAGGTCGGTGGCCATCACGGTAGCGCCGGAGAGTTTTTCCACGCCTTTCACAATTGCGGTGTTGCCCTCGGCGGCAATGTCGGCACCCATGCGGTTGAGCTCGGGCACGTGCATGAAGCGGTTTTCAAAAATGGTTTCCACCACTTTGCCGCTGCCTTCGGCCACCGCGTTCATGGCCATAAACTGCGCCTGCATATCGGTGGGGAAACCGGGGTGCGGCATGGTGCGGAGGTCGACGGCTTTCGGGCGTTGCTGCATGTCGATGGCAATCCAGTCGTCACCGGCTTCGATAATGGCACCGGCTTCGCTCAATTTGTCGAGCACGGCTTCCATGGTTTTCGGGGCGGCGTTGCGCAACACCACTTTGCCGCCGGTCATCGCCACGGCGCAGAGGAACGTGCCTGCTTCGATGCGGTCGGCGACCACGCTGTGTTCCGCGCCGTGTAGCTCTTTCACGCCTTCAACCGTCATGGTGGCGGTGCCGATGCCGCTGATTTTCGCGCCCATTTTCACCAGGCATTCGGCCAAATCGACCACTTCCGGCTCGATGGCGCAGTTTTCCAACACAGTTGTGCCTTCGGCCAAAGTAGCCGCCATCAGCAGGTTTTCGGTGCCGCCGACGGTGACCATGTCCATCACCACGCGCGCGCCTTTCAGACGGCCTTTGGCTTTCACATAACCGTGTTCGATGACGATTTCCGCACCCATGGCTTCCAAGCCTTTGAGGTGTTGGTCAACGGGGCGCGAACCGATGGCGCAGCCGCCGGGCAGGCTGACTTGCGCTTCGCCGAAACGCGCCAGCGTGGGGCCGAGCACCAAAATCGAAGCGCGCATGGTTTTCACCAATTCATACGGTGCAACAATATTGTTGACCGTACCGCCGTTGATTTCAAATTCGGAAATATTATCCGTAAGCACGCGCGCCCCCATGCCTTGCAGCAGTTTTTGGGTGGTTTTGACGTCGCGCAGCATCGGCACGTTTTTCAGGCGCAGCGTGCCTTCGGTGAGCAGGCCGGCGCACATCAGCGGCAAGGCGGCATTTTTGGCGCCGGATACGGTGATTTCGCCGTTGAGCGGGCCGTTGGCGGAAATTTTGAGTTTGTCCACGGGTGGTTCTTTCGTTGCGGCACAAGCATTCAGACGGCCTGTGCAATCAAATGGGGGAAACGGTAAATTATAATGGATTTTGCACGACTTGCGTTTGTATGGCAGGTAAATTTTCAGACGGCCTGCAAGATGGCGACAGGCCGTCTGAAAATCACCCTACTTTCAAACCGTTTGTTCAACCCGCTCACACCAAGCCGCTTTCTGCGCCGCGCTCAAAAACGAAGCTTGAAACGAGTTGCGGCACAGCACTTTGATTTCATCAGCGCTCAAATCCTGCGCTTGTGCCAAGGCGGTGAAATTTTGGTTCATATAGCCGCCGAAATAGGCCGGATCATCGGAATTCACCGTCACGCACACGCCGCGCTGCAACATACGGCGTAGGTTGTGTTCGGCCAAATCCTCGACCACTTTCAACTTCAAATTGCTCAACGGGCAGACGGTGAGCGGCATTTGCTCGGCCATCAGCCGCGCCATCAACGCTTCGTCTTCTTCTGCACGCACGCCGTGATCGATGCGCGCCACGTTCAATTCGTCCAGCGCTTCCCACACATATTGCGGCGGCCCTTCTTCGCCCGCGTGCGCCACGG
>CAYVIS010000257.1:0-2792 GCA_964451565.1 uncultured Neisseria sp. | reverse complement strand
CCAGCCACCTTCGGGTGGCTGTGTGTTGAAACAATTTTAAAGGTGTGGTGGGTTTTTTCCAGCGTGGCCAGCCACCTTCGGGTGGCTGTGTGCTGAAACCATCCACCCATATACATCCCAATTACACAAATAGCGCAGCCACCTTTGAGTAGTGGAGCAAACGCGGATCAAGCATTCTGTATTTGCTTATGGGAACACCTGTGCCTCGTTTGCATTGTTGGGTATTAATCGTCAATTCAGGCTTTGAAAAGTATCGAATGTATTCAGATTGTTCGGAAAGTTTCTGATTTTGCCGTGTTTGACCGGCATAATAAAAACCGTCCATTTCAAATCAGGCTCGGTATCTTGCTTTTCTAAAAACAAAAATACCCCCGCAAAAGAATTGTCAGGTTGCCCCAACTAAATTTCGTTATAATACGCGCTGGAAATCTGAGATTTGAAGACATGAAAGAGCATAAGGCCCGTAAGCGTTTCGGGCAGAATTTTTTGCAGGACACACGCATCATCAGCGACATCGTCAACGCCGTGCGGCCACAGCCGGACGATGTGGTGGTGGAAATCGGCCCCGGTTTGGCGGCGATTACCGAGCCGTTGGCGAAAAAGCTGAACCGGCTGCATGTGTGCGAAATCGACCGCGACATCATCAAGCGCCTGAAAACGCTGCCGTTTGCCGATAAATTGGTGATACACGACGGCGATGTGTTGCAATTCGATTTCCGCAGCGTGGCAGGCAAAAAGAAAATCGTCGGTAACCTGCCGTATAACATTTCCACGCCGCTGCTGTTCCGTTTGAGCGAAGTGGCCGATGAAGTGGTGGATATGCACTTTATGCTGCAAAAAGAAGTAGTCGAGCGCATGGTGGCCGAGCCGAAAACCAATGATTACGGCCGCTTGAGCGTGATGCTGCAATACTTTTTCGAGATGGAATACCTGCTTGATGTGCCGCCCGAATCGTTCGACCCCGCGCCGAAAGTCGATTCCGCCGTGGTGCGCATGATTCCGAATGCCGGCCGCATCGGCGTGGCGCAGGATTTCGAACATTTCGGCAAACTGGTGAAAGCCGCCTTCCACCAGCGCCGCAAAACCATCCGCAATAATCTGAAAGACATCGCCGGCGATGACGATTTGGCGGCGGTAGCCATCAACCCGCAAGACCGCGCCGAGCATATTGCGCCGGAGCAGTATGTGGCGCTGAGCAATTATTTGGTGAACAAGGCCGTCTGAAACCATTTGGAATCACAATAATTATGATTAAATTCAAAAATGTACACAAACACTTCAAAGACCTGCACGTGCTCAACGGCGTTAATCTGGAAGTAAAACAGGGCGAAGTGGTGGTGGTGTGCGGCCCCTCGGGCAGCGGCAAATCCACGCTTATCCGCACCGTCAACCAACTGGAACCGATTCAGGAAGGCGAAATCTGGGTTGACGGCATGAATGTGGCCGACCCGAAAACCGATTTGAACAAAGTGCGCGCCGAAGTGGGCTTTGTATTTCAGAGCTTCAACCTTTACCCGCATCTGAGCGTGTTGGAAAACATCGTGCTCTCGCCGATGAAAGTGAAAAAACTCAGCCGCGCTGCCGCCGAGCAAAAAGCGATGGAGCTGCTCGAGCGCGTCGGTTTGGCACACAAAAAAGACGCCATGCCCGGCCAGCTTTCCGGCGGCCAGCAGCAGCGGGTAGCGATTGCCCGTGGTTTGGCGATGGAGCCGCGCGTGATGCTGTTTGACGAGCCGACTTCCGCACTCGACCCCGAAATGGTGGGCGAAGTGTTGAAAGTGATGAAGGATTTGGCGCTCAGCGGCATGACCATGATGTGCGTGACCCACGAAATGGGCTTCGCCCGTGAAGTGGCCGATCGTGTGATTTTTGTCGATCACGGCCAGATTTTGGAAGACAGCGAACCGGAAGCCTTTTTCACCAACCCGCAAACCGAACGTGCGCGCCAATTTTTGCAGCAGGTGATGCACTGATTACATCCTGACCGATAAGCAGGCCGTCTGAAGTTTTTCAGACGGCCTTTGTATTGCTTTACATTGGTTTGGTTGAAAGATAGGGTAGAATCATTGTCATACAGTCAAACAAGGAGCAGAAAATGAAAAAGCACCAATACCGCGTTACCCTTGAATATCTTACCGATGCCGATGGCAATGCGGTCGAACAGGCGCCGCTGGTGTTTGATGCGCCGAATCACGACAATATTTTCAGAATTGTCGAAATTATGGCCGGGCGCGATGATATGACGCCGGAAATGGCGCAACGGTTCGCCGTGGGCTTGAAGCTGATGGGCGAAGTGATGCTGGAAAATAAAGACAATCCGCTGTTTGCCGAGCTGCGGCCTTATATGTCTGAAATGATGCAGGTGATTAAGGGCAAGAAAACGCAGTAGGCATGGCGGACGCAGGTAAATAGATAGAGGCCGTCTGAAAAGCTTGCGCTGAGCTTGTCGAAGTATACAGACGGCTTGAGATTTTACAAAATTGCTGTTGCATCATCGAAAAACTATCCGGTTTCGTTATTCCGGCGCAGGCTTGCTGTTGTCCGGAATAATTCTTTCAGACGGCATCCATCCATTCTTTATTGCGTTATGCATATGATTATTTTCTATATTTTTAAATTCAAAATATAGGCTAAAGCCGTCTGAAAGATGAAAGTGGTTTCTGTTTCGTATGTGGTTTCTGAGAAAGCCAAAGTATCTACCGTATCACGTTTACGTTTCGTGGCTACGCGGCCATCTGCTTTTATAGTGGATTAGATTTGAATCAGGACAAGGCGGGGAGCCGCAGACAGTA
>CAYVIS010000256.1:0-2794 GCA_964451565.1 uncultured Neisseria sp. | reverse complement strand
TGGAAGCGGTTAGCAATCTGACTGTTATGGAACTGAACGACTTGGTTAAAGCGTTCGAAGAAAAATTCGGCGTATCTGCTGCTGCTCTGGCAGTTGCTGGTGGCGCTGCTGCCGGTGGCGCTGCTGCTGCTGAAGAAAAAACCGAATTTGACGTGGTTCTGACTTCTGCCGGCGACCAAAAAGTAGGCGTGATCAAAGTGGTTCGTGCCATTACCGGTCTGGGCTTGAAAGAAGCCAAAGACATGGTTGACGGCGCGCCGAAAACTGTTAAAGAAGGTGTTTCTAAAGCGGAAGCTGAAGACATCCAAAAACAACTGGAAGAGGCTGGCGCCAAAGTCGAAATCAAATAATTCGATGTTTCCAGGAAAGGCTGGCAGAATAACTGCCAGCCTTATTTCGCTTGTTGGCGGTTTTAATATCATGTGTTTACATTTATTTGCAAGATTGAGCTGCATTTTGTGTAAATAAATGTAAGCATCCAGTTGTCACTTCAGTCTCCCTTCTTTGGAGTTTTAAATGAGTTATTCTTTTACCGAGAAAAAACGTATTCGCAAAAGTTTTGCGAAGCGTGCCAATGTCTTGGATGTGCCGTTTTTGTTGGCCACCCAGTTGGATTCTTATGCCAAATTCTTACAACTTGAACAGCCGTTCGATCAGCGCAGCGATGATGGTTTGCAGGCTGCCTTTAATTCCATTTTTCCGATTGTCAGTCACAACGGTTATGCCCGTTTGGAATTCGTACATTATGTACTGGGTGAGCCGCTGTTTGATATCCCCGAATGCCAATTGCGCGGCATCACTTATGCAGCGCCCCTGCGCGCCCGTATCCGTTTGGTGATTTTGGACAAAGAATCGTCCAAGCCGACTGTAAAAGAAGTGCGTGAAAACGAAGTGTATATGGGTGAAATCCCGTTGATGACACCGAGCGGTTCGTTTGTGATTAACGGTACCGAGCGTGTCATCGTGTCTCAGCTGCACCGTTCGCCCGGCGTATTCTTCGAACACGATAAAGGCAAAACCCACTCTTCCGGCAAACTGTTGTTCTCTGCCCGTATCATTCCTTATCGCGGCTCTTGGTTGGACTTTGAGTTTGATCCGAAAGACCTGCTGTATTTCCGTATCGACCGTCGCCGTAAAATGCCGGTAACCATCCTGCTGAAAGCATTGGGTTACAACGACGAACAAATCCTCAATACCTTCTACGACAAAGAAACCTTCTACCTGTCGAAAGACGGCGTACAAACCGATTTGGTTGCAGGCCGTCTGAAGGGCGAAACTGCCAAATTGGATATCGTTGATAAAGATGGCAACGTATTGGTTGCCAAAGGCAAACGCATTACCGCCAAAAACATCCGCGACATCGCCAATGCCGGTTTGACCCGTCTGGACGTCGATGCCGAAACCCTGTTGGGTAAAATATTGTCTGTCGATGTGATTGTGCCGGATACCGGCGAAGTATTAGCCACTGCCAACGAAGAAATTACTGAAGAGTTGCTGGCTAAGCTGGACATCCATGGTGTGAACGAAGTACATGCCTTATACATCAACGAATTGGATCAGGGCGGCTATATTTCCAACACCTTGCGTACCGATGAGACTGCCGACCAGCAAGCGGCACGCGTGGCGATTTACCGCATGATGCGCCCGGGCGAACCGCCCACCGAAGAAGCGGTGGAAATGCTGTTTAACCGCCTGTTCTTCAGCGAAGACAGCTATGATTTGTCGCGCGTCGGCCGCATGAAGTTCAACACCCGTACTTACGAGCAAAAGCTGAGCGAAGCGCAAAACGGCTCTTGGTATGGCCGTCTGCTCAACGAAACCTTTGCCGGTGCTGCCGATAAGGGCGGTTATGTGTTAAGCGTAGAAGACATCGTGGCATCGATTGCCACTTTGGTTGAGTTGCGCAATGGTCACGGCGAAGTGGACGATATCGACCACTTGGGCAACCGTCGCGTGCGTTCGGTGGGTGAGTTGACTGAAAACCAATTCCGCAGCGGCTTGTCGCGTGTCGAGCGTGCCGTGAAAGAGCGTTTGAACCAGGCTGAATCAGAAAATCTGATGCCGCACGATCTGATTAATGCCAAACCGGTTTCGGCTGCGATTAAAGAATTCTTCGGCTCCAGCCAGTTGAGCCAGTTTATGGATCAAACAAACCCACTGTCGGAAATTACCCACAAACGCCGTGTATCGGCTTTGGGTCCGGGCGGTTTGACCCGCGAACGTGCTGGCTTTGAGGTGCGCGACGTACACCCGACCCACTACGGTCGCGTGTGTCCGATTGAAACGCCTGAGGGTCCGAACATCGGCTTGATCAACTCATTGTCGGTATTTGCCCGCACCAACGAATACGGCTTCTTGGAAACGCCGTACCGCCGTGTGGCAGATGGTAAAGTGACCAATGAAATCGACTATCTGTCTGCTATTGAAGAAGGCCGGTATGTGATTGCGCAGGCCAATGCCGAATTGGATGCCGAAGGCCGTCTGATTGATGAATTGGTGACTTGTCGTGAAAAAGGCGAAACCATCATGTCTACCCCCGACCGTGTGCAATACATGGATGTGGCAACCGGTCAGGTGGTGTCGGTGGCGGCTTCGCTGATTCCGTTCTTGGAGCATGACGACGCCAACCGTGCCTTGATGGGTGCCAACATGCAACGTCAGGCCGTGCCCTGTCTGCGTCCGGAAAAACCGATGGTCGGTACCGGCATTGAGCGTGCTGTGGCAATTGACTCGTCTACCGCTATTGTGGCCCGTCGCGGCGGCGTGGTGGAATATGTGGATGCCAACCGTGTGG
>CAYVIS010000255.1:0-2847 GCA_964451565.1 uncultured Neisseria sp. | reverse complement strand
AAGTTCAAAATAAAAATTGCAGCAGACGCAATTCGGACATACACACCAAACGATACCGATAAGGCAAATTGCATGAGCGAAAACAAATTATTCGTCAAGCAAGACTGGGAAAATCAAAACGAGCGTATTCCGGGGCTGATTAATATCGCCCGGACGTCTATTGTCTTGTCGTTATTGGTATTTCAGGTGCTCAGCGGCGCGGTGGAAAACGATGCCGCCCAAATGATTTTTCCTTCCGCCGAGTTTTACAGCTGGGTGGGCGTGTATGGCGTGATGATTCTAACCGCCGCCTTCAAGCCCGAATGGCAATGGCAGTCGCTGGATTTGCCCAACGCCAGCTCCGTGGCCGATATTTCGATGATGATGGTGCTCACCTATCTTGCGGGCGGTATCAGCTCGGGCTTCGGCATTTTGGTGCTGCCGTTTGTGGCCACTTCCTGTCTGCTCAGCTATGGCCGCTATCCGATGCTGTATGCCACTTATGCTGCCATGCTGGTGCTGCTGAATATGTTTCTGGCCGGGCAAATCGGCGTCAGCCCACTGCATTGGGAAAATCAGGCGCTGGTGTCGGGCGTGTTGCTGATTGGCGCCTGCTATCTGGTGGCCGCGCTCACTGCCTATTCCGCCACTTACCTGCAGGCCGCCACCGAATCGGCCACCAAACACCAATTGGCCTACCGCCGCGTCAGCGGGCTCAACCGGCTGGTGCTCAACCGCGTGCAGGAAGCGGTGGTGGTGGTGGATGCGGCGCAGCGGGTGTGGCTGTTTAACCTCCAGGCCAAAACCTATTTCCCCAGCCTCGTGGTCGACCAGCAGGAAACCGTGTTCAGCGAATTGGTATCGCGCTGGCGCAAGCAGCCCGACAAAGGCTTTGAAACCGACATCCACCTCTTCCAACACGCCATGCACGTGCGCGCCGTGCCGCTGATTCAGGAAGACACCGAATTACTGTTGCTGTATGTGCGCTCCTTGCGCGAAGTGGCCGCCGAGGCGCTGGCCACCAAGCTCGCCTCATTGGGGCAGCTCACCGCCAATCTGGCGCACGAAATCCGCAATCCGATGTCGGCCATCCGCCACGCCAACGATTTGCTGCAGGAAGAAGACGCCGACCCCACCCAGCTCAAGCTGCACGGCATCATCGACAGCAATATCCAGCGCATCGACAAAATGCTGGAAGACGTATCGCTGATTAACAAACGCGACAGCATCAGCCGCGAGAGCATCAACCTGATGAAATTCTGGCTCGAATTCAAGCAGGAATTCACGCTCAGCAATCCGGCCGCGGTCGGCTGCCTCAAAATGAATATGGACGGCAGCAACCTCAGCGTGATGGTCGACACCATGCACCTGCAGCAGATTATGTGGAACCTCTGCAACAACGCCTGGCGCCACAGCCGCCAAGACGAACACGCCATCACCGTATTGATTAAACCGAGCGGGCGCATGCATATTTCGATTGTGGTGGCCGACAACGGCAAAGGCGTGCCGCCCGACGTGCGCAACCACTTGTTCGAGCCGTTTTACACCACAGAAAAACAAGGCACGGGCTTGGGGCTGTATGTGGCGCGCGAGCTGGCGCATGCCAACTTGGGCCAGCTGCATTACCATCCGGAAATGAACGGATTTGAACTGATTTTACCGAGAGAAGACCATGAGCAATCATAAGCTGCAAGACCCGGTTTTGGTGGTTGACGACGAGGCCGACATCCGCGACCTGATGGAAATGACGCTGATGAAAATGGGCTTGCGCGTCGATACCGCCGTGGGCGTGGAAGAAGCCAAAGCCAAGCTGGACGACAACGATTATTCGCTGGTGCTCACCGACATGCGTATGCCCGACGGCTCGGGTTTGGAAGTGGTGCAATACATCGACCAACTGATGCTCGACACACCCGTGGCGGTGATTACCGCCTTCGGCAATGCCGACCAAGCCGTTGAAGCGCTCAAAGCGGGCGCTTTCGATTATCTGCAAAAACCGATTACCCTGTCGCAATTGCGCTCGCTGGTAAAATCGGCGGTAAAGGTAACTGACCCGGCGGCAGAGGCTCCATTGCCCGCCGCAGAGCCGCCCGCCGCCCGCCAAAATGCGCACACCCCCGCCCCTGCGCCCGCCGCAGCCTATACCGCATCAGCCACCGCCCCTAAAACGCAGGCAAGCGCGCCGCCGACCATGCGCAAAGGCGTATCGGGCGGCATCGACAAGCCGATGAGCGTCCCCGACGGTTTGCGCACCCTTAAAGAACGTTTCAGCAGCGCCGAATTGGAAGCGCGCACCGCGCCGCCGGAAGAAGGCATGCTCGGCGAAGCAGACATTCCCCGCCTGCTCGGCCATTCACCGCAAATGGTCGAAGCGCGCCACCTCATCCGCCGTCTCGCCCGCAGCAACGTGCCTGTATATATTTCGGGTGAATCGGGCAGCGGCAAAGAGCAGGCCGCGCGCAGCATCCACGAATTGTCCGAGCGTTCAGACGGCCAGTTTATCGCCGTCAACTGCGGCGCCATCCCCGAAAACCTGATGGAAAGCGAATTTTTCGGCTACAAAAAAGGCAGCTTCACCGGCGCCGACGCCGATCGCCAAGGCTTTTTCCAACATGCCGACGGCGGCACGCTGTTTCTCGACGAAGTGGCCGATTTGCCGCTGGCGATGCAGGTGAAACTGTTGCGCGCGATTCAGGAAAAAGCCGTGCGCCGCATCGGCGACGCGCGCGAAACCCAAATCAACGTGCGCATTTTGTGCGCCACCCATAAAAATCTGGAAACGCTGGTGGCCGAAGGCAAGTTCCGCCAAGACCTGTATTACCGCCTCAACGTGGTGTCGCTGCACATGCCGCCGCTGCGCGAAATGCG
>CAYVIS010000254.1:0-2849 GCA_964451565.1 uncultured Neisseria sp. | reverse complement strand
TGAGGCAGATGGATTTGGCGTGGCCGATGTGCAGATAGCCGTTGGGCTCGGGCGGGAAACGGGTTTGGATGGCGGTGTGTTTGCCGCTGGCGAGGTCTTCATCGATGATGGTGCGGATGAAATGGTTGTCGGCAAATTGGTCTTTATTCATCATAATTTTATGTCGGTGTCGGCTGTGGAAGTTTCAGACGGCCTATTGTTACTCAGGCCGTCTGAATAATTTGGATATACGGATAATGTGTATTGTACCTGAAAATTCAAGCGCCGTTTCAGACGGCTTTAAAGATTCGTGTCCTGCCTGCGTAGCGAAAAAAACAAGGCCGTCTTTTTCAGACGGCCTTTGGCTGAACAATCTGTCGGCAGCTTATTTCTCGGCGCTGGCGGCAGAAGCGGCTTCGGCAGCGGCGGTTTCTTCACTGCTGAACCATTTTTCATAGATTTTTTGGTAAGTGCCGTCGGCTTTAATCGCGGCGATACCGGCATTGAGTTTTTCCAGCAGGTCGTCGTTGCGGTCTTTGCGCACGGCAAAACCGTAATACTCTTTTTCAAACGCCGGGTCAGTAATGGTGCGCAGCTTGGCGTTCGGGTTGTTGGTGACGAAGTTTTGCACCACGCCGTTATCGCCCACCGAAGCGTCCACGCCGCCGGTGAGCAGCTCTTTCAGCGCCAACGGCATGTTTTCAAAGCGTTTGATGTTGGGGCTGTCGGCACCCTGCTGTTTTTGCAGCACCAAATCGCCGGTGGTGCCTGTCTGCACCGATGCAGTGTGGCTTTTCAGGTCTTCCATCGTGTTGATGTTGCTACCTTTTTCGCCAACCACAATCAGTTGCGACGCTTCAAAATAAGGGTCGGAAAAATCCATGCTGGTGCGGCGTTCGGGCGTGATGGTCACGCTGGACGACACGATGTCGCTGTCACCCTTGTTCAGCGTAGCGAAAATGCCTTCCCACGGCGTATTGACGAAATCGAATTTGATGCCTTCTTTTTCAGCAATGGCATCCAACACTTCGCGCGAAAAGCCGACCACTTGGCCGTTGTCTTGGAATTCAAACGGCGCGTAAGTGGCATCGGTGGCCACAACATAGGCTTTCTCGACAACCGGCGCGCTGGCCTCTGCGGCCTGTTGGGTTTCGTTTTTCGAGCAAGCGCCCAGCATCATTGCGGCAGCGACCGCAGCGGCCACGAGAGCGGTTTTCTTCAGCATTCTGTTTCCTTTTCTTTTTCAGGTTATTTTGTGTTAAGTGGAATTTAACCGAATCATACACAATAACGGCAGCGCTGCAAATCGGGATTGTCGACAATGACGGCTTTGAGTGCGCAAATCCCGCCAAACGGCATGATATTGTTGCAAAACTGCTCATTTTCCATTTGCAAAGTCAAGCGTGCTGCTTGCCTGCGATGAATCAACAAGGCCGTCTGAAATCCTGTTTCAGACGGCCTTTCAAGTTATCCGGCATGCTGCGTTAAAACTTCACGCCTTTGTGCAGCGCCACCACACCGGCGGTCATGTTGTGGTAATCGACGCTGTCGAAACCGGCATCCAGCATCATCTGTTTCAGCGTTTCCTGATCGGGGTGCATGCGGATGGATTCGGCCAGATATTGGTAGCTGTCGGCATCTTTGGCAATCATTTTGCCCATCAGCGGCAGCAGTTTGAACGAATACACATCATAAGCAGGCGCGAGCGGCTTGGCCACTTTGGAAAACTCCAACACCAGCAGCGTGCCGCCGGGTTTGAGCACGCGATACATCTCTTTCAAGGCCGCGTCTTTGTGGGTCATGTTGCGCAAGCCGAATGCCACCGACACCAGATTGAAATAATTGTGGGGAAACGGCAGTTTTTCCGCATCCGCCAACGACACCGGCAACACCAGTCCTTCGTTGAGCAGGCGGTCGCGGCCGACGCCGAGCATGGATGAATTGATGTCGGTGAGCCACACTTCGCCCTCTTTGCCCACGCGCTTGGCCCAGCCACGCGACAAATCACCGGTGCCGCCGGCAATATCCAACACTTTATCGCCTTTTTTCAGGCGCGCGGTGTTGATGGTGAAATGCTTCCACACGCGGTGCAGACCGCCCGACATGACATCATTCATAATGTCGTAGTTTTTCGCCACCGAGTGGAACACTTCGGCTACTTTGCCGGCTTTTTCGTTTTCATCGACGGTTGAGAAGCCGAAATGGGTTTTGTTGTCGCTCATGTTTTTTCCTGAAATGCTGATGTCGTTCTGCCGCTTGAAATCAATGCTTGCCGCAACCGCCCGAGCCGCAGCTGTGGCCGCTCTTGGCCGCCACCGCATCCAGCGGCGAGGCAATGCGCGATGCACCCGCCGCTTCGATGGCGCGCAGATAATCCGCCCACATTGTATCGTATTCGTGCGCCAATTTATATAAATAATCCCAGTCATACAGGCCGCTGTCGTGGCCGTCTGAAAAAGTAATCTTCAAAGCATACTGCCCCACCGGCTCCAAACCCATCACGGTAACGTCAGCCTTGCCCGTTTGCAGCGTTTCCTGCCCCGGCGCATGACCGCGCACTTCGGCGCTGGGCGAATACACGCGCAGAAATTCGGCGGGCAGCGATTTGGCCGCCCCGCCATACACCAGAGTTAACGCCGCACGGCTGTTTTGCAGACGGATTTCGTCCGGCACGGGATGTTTCATAACACTTCTTTCTATTCAAACTATTCACAATTTTCCGCGACGCTTGCGCAGCCACGCCACACGCACGCTGAACACCGCGCCCAGCAGCGCAAACGCCAGCAATACATACAGCGCCACACGCACCGTTTGCGCCTGCTGCATGACCGACAGGCCCAGCGGCGCGACCATCACCAACACAAACACCA
>CAYVIS010000253.1:0-2870 GCA_964451565.1 uncultured Neisseria sp. | reverse complement strand
CCGCGCTCGACGGCGGTTTGTCGCAGCGTTGCGCCAATGTGCTGGTGTATGCCACGTCCAACCGCCGCCACCTGATGCCGGAATATATGGATGAGAATCTGGCCACCACCGGCCAGCGCGGCGAAGTGCATCCGAAAGAAGCGGTGGAAGAGAAAGTGTCGCTGTCCGACCGCTTCGGCTTGTGGCTGAGCTTTTACCCGTTTGACCAAAACGATTACCTGAAAGCGGTGGAAAATTGGCTCGACGATTTCGGCCTGCCGTTTGACGACACCGCCCGTCAGGCCGCGCTCAATTGGTCGCTGATGCGCGGCAGCCGTTCGGGGCGCATTGCGTGGCAGTTTGCCTGCGATTGGGCGGGGCGCTTGCCGGAGCAGCGTATAGTGGATTGATTTTGTTGCGGTAAGGATGTTTGAGGCCGTCTGAAAGCATGAATGTACACATGCTTTCAGACGGCCTTTTTGTCGGCATATTCATGGAACAATCATCCGAAAAGAATGTTTTACAAAGTGGTTTGGCCAAATTTGATTTAGGTCAGTAAATCAAATCTGAAAATCCATAAAATACCATATCTAGTAGTTGTGGATATATTTTAATACTATATATGGTATTTATTGAAAGGCAAGGCATGCACGCGCTCAGATTTGAAACCGAAGAAATTGTGTGGCAGGAAGTGCCGGGTGAAGTGTCGCTGGCGTTTTTGTGCTCGGGTTGCCCGTTGCGCTGCCAAGGCTGCCACAGCAGCAGCACTTGGAAAGCGGGGCGCGGCACGGTGTTGAGCGAGGAATATTTGCGCGGCCGTCTGAAACAATATCGCGGCTTAATCAGCTGCGTGCTGTTTATGGGCGGCGAATGGCATTGCGAATTATTGGCAGGCATGTTGCGCATCGCCCGCGAGGAAGGGCTGAACACCGCCCTCTACACCGGCTTGGAGCGCGAGGAGCTGCCCGCCGCGTTGCTGCCGCACCTCACTTATCTGAAAACCGGCCGCTGGCTGCCGGAAAGAGGCGGCTTGAGCAGCCCCGACACCAACCAGCAATTTACCGACCTGCGCTCCGGCGCCAATCTCAATCATTTGTTTCAAGGAGAAACCCTATGATTCGGCTGCACCCCGAACAACTCACCGGCAAACTGCGTTTTATGGACGACTACATCGCGGCGCAAAATGCCGCCGACGGCTCGAAAATGGACGCCAATGCCAATGTAACGCATAAAAACATCGCCACCATGGAAAACGAATTGATGAAGGATTTTCTGGTGCAGATTAACCGCGCGCAGGTGAGCCGCAAAATCAGCGAGCTTTTCGGCGATGAGTGGGCGCAGGAATACATCCGTCAGATTGAGGCGCACGAAATTTATGTGCACGATGAAACCAGCCTCAAGCCTTATTGTGTGTCGGTAACGCTTTATCCTTTCCTGCGCGACGGGCTCGCCAAATTGGGTGGAGAATCGCAAGCGCCCAAACATCTGGCTTCTTTTTGCGGCTCGTTTGTCAATTTGGTGTTTGCCATCAGCGCCCAATTTGCCGGCGCGGTGGCCACGGTGGAATTTCTCACTTATTTCGATTATTTCGCCCGCCGCGATTATGGCGACGATTATCTAAGCACCCACGCGCACGAAGTGGCCAACCATTTGCAGCATGTGGTGTACAGCATCAACCAGCCCGCCGCCGCGCGCGGCTATCAGAGCGTGTTTTGGAATATTTCGCTGTATGACCAACACTATTTCGAGGCCATGTTCGGCGATTTCGTGTTCCCCGATTTCAGCAAACCCGAATGGGCAAGCGTGGCGCGGCTGCAAAATTATTTCCTGAAATGGTTTAACCAAGAGCGAAACAAATCGGTGCTCACTTTCCCGGTGGTGACCGCCGCCATGCTGACCGAAAACGGCCGCTGCAAAGACAAACAGTTTGCCGACGAAATGGCCGAAGAGCTGGCCGAGGGCAATTCGTTTTTCGTGTATCTTTCCGATAATCCCGATTCGCTCGCATCCTGCTGCCGGTTGCGCAACCAAATCGACGACCGCACTTTTTCCTACACCCTCGGCGCCGGCGGCGTGGCCACCGGCTCGATTAACGTGATTACGCTGAATATGAACCGGCTTGAGCAAGACGGCCGCGATTTGGCCGAAGAAGTGGCCAAGCTGCACCGCTATCAATACGCCTACCGCAAGCTGATGGAAGAATATCAGGCCGCGGGCATGCTGCCGGTATACGATGCAGGCTTTATCACGCTCGACAAACAATTCCTCACCATCGGCATCAACGGCATGGCCGAAGCGGCGGAAGCCAACGGCATCACGGTGGGTTATAACCCCGAATATGTCGAATTCGTGCAAAGCCGTCTGAAAACCATTTTCGAGGCCAACAAAGCCGCTTCCAAACAATACGGCGTGCGTTTCAACACCGAATTCGTGCCCGCAGAAAACCTCGGTGTGAAAAACGCCAAGTGGGATAAAGCCGACGGCTACAAAGTGAGCCGCGACTGCTACAACTCGTATTTTTATGTGGTGGAAGACGAAAAAATCAACGCGCTGGATAAATTCCTGCTGCACGGGCGCGAACTCATCGACTGGCTCGACGGCGGCTCGGCGCTGCATCTGAATTTGGATGAAGCGCTGAGCCAATCCGGCTACCGCTCGCTGCTCGACATCGCCGCCAAAACCGGCTGCAACTATTTCTGCGTGAACGTGAAAATCACCATCTGCAACGCGTGCAACCACATCGACAAACGCACCCTGCAAGCCTGCAGCGCCTGCGGCAGCCGCAACATCGACTACGGCACCCGCGTCATCGGCTACCTCAAACGCGTATCCGCCTTCAGCAGCGGGCGGCGCCAAGAGCATGCGCTGCGGCATTATCACCGCCACGCGGC